>CALIIG010000305.1 GCA_938018155.1 uncultured Prevotella sp. | reverse complement strand
CAACAAGGGAAACGGCACGTTGGCAATACTTTCGTTGCAAATGTTTACCACCGGACTCGAGGTTTCGCTCGCTAAAACTGAATTAAAACCGGGAGAATCTACCCGCCTCAAAATAACAGCCGAAGCGGAAGAACTAAAGAAAGTAAAGCAACAACCACGCATTTTAATGATCACCAACGACCCCGACAACGCCAAAGTAGTAATTAATGTCAATGTAAAACCTTAATAAGGTTATCATTAAAATGATGGCTAACCATTGGTCCAACTTTTGTCAGGTATACAGAAATGGAAGTACAAGTAGAAATTGATCACGGCAGCGGCTTCTGCTTTGGTGTGACAACGGCCATCAAAAAGGCTGAGGAGGAACTCGCAGCAGGCAATACACTATACTGTCTTGGCGACATAGTGCACAACGGAATGGAGGTAAAGCGTCTGCATCAACAGGGGTTAATCACCATTGATCATGAACAATTTAAGAAACTTCACAACGTTAAGGTGCTGCTTCGGGCACATGGAGAGCCTCCCGAGACATACGAAATAGCCGAACGAAACCATATTGAAATTATAGACGCTACGTGCCCGGTGGTGCTCGCTTTGCAAAGAAGGATAAAGAAACAATATCAGAACAGATCGGAAGCACAAGTTGTAATATTCGGTAAAAACGGCCATGCCGAGGTACTTGGATTGGTTGGACAGACAAAGTCAAAGGCGATAGTTATTGAGAAATTCGACGATGTGAAGAAGCTCGATTTCTCAAAAGACATCAATCTTTATTCGCAAACAACGAAAAGTCTTGACGAATTTCATCGTATCATTGATTATATTCAACAGCACATCTCGCCCGAAGCTACGTTCAAAAGTTTTGATACCATCTGCCGGCAAGTGGCTAATCGCATGCCCAATATTGCTGATTTTGCGGCCCGCCACGACGTTATTCTTTTCGTAAGCGGTCAGAAAAGCAGCAACGGAAAGGTGCTTTTTGCCGAATGTAAAAGTGTAAACCCGAATAGTCATCAGATAGAAAGCGCGGAAGAAATTCAATTTAAGTGGCTTAAAGATGCTCATACAGTTGGTATTTGCGGGGCTACAAGTACGCCCAAATGGCTGATGGAGGAATGTCGTGATTATATTTTGAGGCATTAAAGGCTCTTTTAAAGGAGTTAAGGAGTTGTTATTTAGGAGTTAAGGAGTTACAGGAAGTTAAGGAGTTAAGACAATAGTTTAAGCGTTGTTTTTGAAGCACGGCAACCCGATAGTTAGCGCAAGTTAAGGAGTTAAGACAATATATTTATCGCCACCATTATATAATGGGGCGATTTTTTTGTTTTACAGAAGTCTGCTCCCCCACACTATCTATATTACATAATCCTCACATTTGTCTTAACTCCTTAACTTCCTGTAACTCCTTAACTCCTAAATAATAACTCCTTAACGCTCTTATAAAAGTTCCCCCATTCTTAAATAGTGTCATTTTGTCAGCACGCAAGACCAAACTGTCATACGTAATCGGTCAGGCATATCGTTTGAATATATATAAATGCATAACATAATTAGAATATAAATAAAGGATATAATATAATGAATTTCGACAAATTTACTATCAAAGCACAGGAGGCTGTGCAAGAGGCTGCGACGTTAGCGTCGCAGGCCCGCCAGCAAGTTATCGAGCCTGTACATCTGCTTCAGGGCATCATACAGAAAGGACGCGACGTCAGTAACTTCATCTTCCAGAAGTTAGGCGTCAATGCAACCCAAATTGAAAGCCTGTTACAGCAGGAGATGCAGCACCTGCCCCGTGTGGAAGGTGGGCATCCTTACTTCTCGAATACGAGTAATGAGGTGTTGCAACGCGCCATTGAGGATTCACAAAAACTGGGTGACGACTTTGTAAGTATTGAACCCATGCTCCTCGCTTTGCTCCAGATTAACTCTCCGGTAAGCCGTATTTTGAAAGATGCAGGCTGCAATGAGCAGGAAATGGAGCACGCCATCGCTGAGCTTCGTCAGGGTCAAAAGGTACAAAGCGCGAGCGGAGACGAGAACTATCAGGCTCTTTCGAAGTATGCACGCAACCTTGTTGACGATGCGCGTAAAGGCAAACTGGACCCCGTCATAGGCCGCGACGAGGAGATTCGGCGTGTACTTCAAATTCTCTCACGCCGCACAAAGAACAACCCTATCCTCATAGGCGAACCCGGAACAGGCAAGACAGCCATCGTGGAAGGCCTTGCCGAGCGCATCGTGCGCGGCGATGTTCCTGAGAACTTAAAGGACAAACAGCTCTTCTCTCTTGACATGGGAGCATTGGTTGCCGGTGCCAAGTTTAAGGGCGAATTTGAGGAACGTCTTAAAAGTGTTATTAAAGAGGTAACCCTTTCTGACGGAAACATCATCCTTTTCATCGACGAAATACACACGCTTGTAGGCGCAGGCGGTGGCGAAGGTGCCATGGACGCAGCCAATATATTGAAGCCGGCTCTTGCCCGTGGCGAGTTAAGGGCCATTGGTGCTACCACATTGAACGAGTATCAAAAGTATTTTGAAAAGGACAAGGCACTTGAACGCCGTTTCCAAACCGTTATGGTTGATGAGCCCGATGAGGTTGATGCCATCTCCATCCTGCGCGGATTGAAGGAGCGTTACGAAAACCATCATAAGGTTCGTATACAGGACGATGCATGCATTGCAGCCGTAAAACTGTCAGAACGTTACATATCCGACCGCTTTTTACCCGACAAGGCCATCGACTTAATGGACGAAGCGGCTGCCAAGCTGCGTATGGAGCGCGATTCAGTACCCGAGGAACTCGATGAAATTACGCGTCACTTGAAACAGTTGCAAATTGAATACGAGGCCATTAAACGCGAGAATGACAAGGATAAACTTAAGTTGCTCGACAAACAAATTGCCGAACTACAAGAGCAGGAACGCCAGTTCCGCGCCAAGTGGGAGGCTGAACGCAACCTCGTTAACAAAATACAGCAGGACAAACAAGAAATAGAAAGCCTGAAGTTTGAAGCTGATAAGGCTGAACGTGAAGGCAACTATGGTCGTGTGGCCGAGATTAGATACGGCAGGCTGAAGCAGCTTAAGGACGATATTGACCATATTCAACAGCAATTAAAATCAACGCAAGGCGGTACCGCTATGATTCGCGAGGAGGTTACTGCAGACGATATTGCCGAGGTTGTAAGCCGCTGGACGGGCATACCCGTAACCAGAATGTTGCAGAGCGAACGCGACAAACTGTTGCATCTTGAAGAAGAATTGCACAAGCGTGTTGTTGGACAGGACGAAGCTATTGAGGCTGTCAGCAATGCCGTACGCCGCAGCAGGGCCGGCCTTCAGGACCCCAAACGCCCCATTGCATCGTTTATTTTCCTTGGAACAACGGGCACAGGTAAAACCGAATTAGCCAAAGCACTGGCCGAATACCTGTTTAACGACGAAAACATGATGACGCGAATTGATATGAGTGAGTATCAGGAGAAGTTCAGTGTATCGCGTCTTATCGGTGCGCCTCCGGGGTATGTGGGCTACGATGAGGGCGGACAGCTTACCGAAGCCGTACGTCGCAAGCCCTACAGTGTGGTATTGTTCGATGAAATTGAAAAGGCACATCCCGATGTATTCAACATTCTTCTGCAGGTCCTGGACGATGGAAGGCTTACCGACAACAAAGGACGCACGGTGAATTTTAAGAATACAATCATCATTATGACGTCAAACCTCGGCAGCCAATACATTCAGGAGCAATTCCAAAACCTGAACGACAGCAACCGCGAGGCAACCATTAACGACACCCGCAAGAACGTGATGGAGATGCTGAAAAAGACCATTCGTCCCGAGTTCCTGAACCGAATTGACGACATTATCATGTTCCTGCCACTGACTAAAGAGCAGATTGCCGAAGTAGTTACGTTGCAAATGAAGAATGTGAAGAGGATGCTTGAGACACAAGGATTTACTTTAGAGTGGACGCCTGACGCCATTAGCTGGATAGCTGACAAGGGTTACGACCCCGAGTTTGGTGCACGGCCCGTTAAGCGTGCCATCCAGGATTATGTGCTCAATGAGCTAAGCCGTAAGCTGCTTACTGAAGAAGTAGTGCGCGAAAAGCCTGTTACCATTGACGCCAAAAACGGCGAACTCGTCTTTCGCAACTAACAAACGGCTGGTCATCAGCCTTATATAATACAAGCACTTGCATGTATCTGCAAACACTTTGCAGCTTACGTGCAAGTGTTTTTTTATGATATGTTCATCGTTCGACGGCCGTCAGCAGCGTGTACGACGGCCGCCGAACGATGGGTGTGACGGCCGTCAGCAACGCTGCTGACGGCCGTCGAACAGTGACTCCGAAAGGCTGACAAACGAGGCTTTACGCTGTCTTAATGTAGTTTTTATACCACAAATACATGAAGAGATGAACGTTTTTTGCAGCATTTTGCTTCCTATTTACTATCTTTGCACACGATTGGCAACAATTTGACTATCTGCAGAAATAAAACAACAACAATCCATAAAATGAACGAAACAAACGAAACGACAAAGGAATTGATGGAGCTTCCCGAGAACGCCTTTCGCGAATTGAAAGACGGCGAGGCTTATGAGCCTGTCATGAAAGCCGCCCAAACCTGTCCCGAGGTAAACGTATGGTCAGTAACCTGGGGTATACTGATGGCAGTTATATTCTCAGCAGCAGCAGCCTATCTGGGCCTAAAGGTAGGTCAGGTTTTCGAAGCGGCTATCCCAATAGCCATTATTGCCGTAGGTGTATCAACGGCAACCCATCGCCGTAATGCCCTTGGTGAAAACGTAATTATACAGAGTATAGGTGCCTGTTCGGGCGCAGTTGTGGCCGGTGCCATCTTTACGCTGCCTGCAATATACATTCTTCAGGCCAGGTATCCGGAAATAACGTCTTCGTTTCTCAACATGTTCCTGGCATCGGCACTGGGTGGTGTGCTGGGCATTCTTTTATTAATACCCTTCCGTAAGTATTTTGTGAGCGATATGCACGGCAAATATCCATTCCCCGAGGCAACGGCAACGACACAGGTTCTTGTGAGCGGTGCCAGGGGAGGAGACCAGGCTCGCCCGCTATTGATTGCAGGATTGGCAGGTGGTATCTACGATTTCATTGTTTCAACGTTTGGCTGGTGGAACGAGAATTTTACGAGCAGGTTCACCGGTATTGGTCAGGACATTGCCGACAAAGCCAAACTTGTGTTTAAGGTTAACACGGGAGCTGCCGTCCTTGGCCTCGGTTATATCGTAGGGTTAAGATATGCTTTGTATATCTGTCTGGGCTCGGTTGCCGTGTGGTGGCTCATAGTTCCGGGCATGTCGCTGCTGTTTCACGATCAGGTTCTGAACATGTGGGACCCCTCTATAACCGCAACCGTAGGCAGCATGCAGCCTGAAGACATATTCAAAGCCTATGCACGCAGCATCGGTATAGGCGGTATTGCCATGGCCGGAGTACTTGGAATAATCAAGAGTTGGGGCATTATCAAAAGTGCCGTCGGGCTTGCCTCCAAAGAATTAAAGGGCAAAAGCAACGCCACAACAAACGTAAAGCGCACACAACGTGACATTTCGTTCAGGATAATAGCCATCGGTTGTATAATCACCATTTTGTTAACGTTCGGGTTCTTCTGGCTTGGCGTAATGCAAGGCAACCTTATTTTTGCCGTGGTAGGCATATTGTTGGTAGCACTTATTGCCTTTTTGTTTACAACCGTAGCCGCCAATGCCATTGCCATTGTAGGCAGTAACCCCGTATCGGGCATGACATTGATGACGCTTATTCTGGCCAGTGTGGTAATGGTTGCCGTGGGACTGAAAGGCCCCGCCGGCATGCTTGCCGCGCTTATCATGGGTGGTGTGGTATGCACGGCGTTGTCAATGGCCGGCAGTTTCATCACCGACCTGAAAATAGGATACTGGTTAGGCACTACCCCTGCAAAACAGGAGACGTGGAAATTCCTCGGTACCATTGTCAGTGCAGCCACTGTTGTGGGTGTGATGATTGTGCTGAATAAAACCTATGGCTTTGCAGGCAACAGTCTTTCTGCCCCACAGGCCAATGCCATGGCAGCCGTAATCGACCCGCTGATGAACGGTGTGGGCGCACCTTGGGTGCTTTATGCAACAGGTGCTGCAATAGCCATCGTGTTAGACCGTTGCCATATCCCGGCCCTTGCATTCTCTTTGGGTATGTTCATCCCATTGCAGTTAAACGTTCCTCTTGTTGTGGGAGGGGCTGTAAACTGGTTTGTAACGTCACGTTCCAAAGACGAAAAGACAAACAAAGAACGCGGCGAAAGGGGTACGCTCATTGCGAGCGGATTCATTGCCGGCGGCGCATTGATGGGGGTTGTATCGGCCTTATTGAAGTTTGGCGGGGTTGATTGGTCAATAGCTAAGGATTGGTGGGCAAATCCGTTATCAGAGATTTGTTCGCTCGTTGCATACATCTGCCTTATCGCTTATTTCATCAGAGCAACGAAAAAATAATTATAAATTCTATCCGTAATATAAAAGGGATAAACCGAAGCTGGCACAAAGGCACGGTTTATCCCCTTTATTTTATCTTATCCAAGCTAATATTACACCTTATATAATATAGGTATGCCTGCACAAATCCGGAATAAAAAAGTCCCGGCCTTTTAACAAGCGAATAATTATTACCACAGCAACCTCAAACTACAATTTCATTATAAAATTGGCATATTATTATTATTTATGTTGCATTAAATTAGTATTTTGTTACAAAATGAAATGTTTTATGCCATTTTTGTTTGATTTTATTAATTAAATAATTATATTTGCAACGATAATTGAAGAATATTAATTTTACTAATTGCGATGAGGAAACTTTATCTTATGTTAGGCATGCTTGCACTATCAGGTGTAAACGGCCAGGCTCAGACGATTCTAAACGAAGACTTTGAGAGCTATGAACAAAAAAGTGCTACGTATTATTCTGATAACTTTCCATCAGGATGGACCTACGAAGGCAGCGGCGTTCAAACAACATGCGACTATTACACATGGAAAGTAGAATGCTATCAGGGCAAGATTCCATCAATGACCGGTCACGGTTGGCTTTTTATGGATGCACCAACCTACAATGGAGACAAGAAAGGTGGGTTTGGACCACGTAAAGAACGCATCCTTACACCCGAACTTAATTTGAATAATACCTACCAGTTGACATTCGACTGGAAGGCTTCGCCTGCAATGGTGAACAAAAATAAATCGTATACACTAAAGGTGTATGCTGTTGATACGCAAAACGGTAACGAAACTCTCCTGCTCGATATAGCCGACCCACAGAGCTTAAAAGCAAGCGGAGTAACGAGCTTTAATACCTGGGAGCAGCATCATTCAAAGCTCGATTTGAGCCCGTTACAGGGTAAAAAGGTTCGCATTGCTTTCGTTTACGACATGCTTAAACAATGTGGAAATGCCCTGTGGATTGACAATGTAAAGGTACAACAGGGAGCACCTCTCACTGCTCCAAAGGCCCAATCGAGCCTAATGCAGTACAAATTCAAGAAGATGTACATCGGTGAGAAACACTATTCTGAGGTATTTACATTGAAGAATGTAGGCTTAAAGGGATTAAAGGTTACCGGTTTTGAAGCCCCTGAAGGCGTAACGCTCAATGCCGATACGGCACACATCAACTTGGATGTAAGCGAAACAGCTCCCATGCGACTCGCTTATAAGGCCAGTCTGACCTCACCAACGAGCGGCAACGCCGTCATTAAAACGAACGGTGGTGATATTACAATCCCGTACACAGCAACCAAAGAGGCAGTGCCTGTAGGGTATCAATTAGAGCTTTTTGAAACGAAATCTCCGGCAGGATGGACTGTTAAGGGATGGCGTCCTGCATCGACAGCACTGGAAGGTGACCAAAGTTTTTATGCGTCTATTGATTATAGCGACATGCTCCTCACATCACCAAGACTCGACCTGTCTGACCCGTCAGCTCCACACAAAGTGATGTTTACATACTATAATCAGTTCACATCGGAGAACGGAGACACATATCCTGATAACGAAGTTTCATTATTAATATCAACCGATGGTGGCAAAACGTGGAAAAGTACAGGATGGAAAACGGGTAATAGCGCATCGAGCATCTATAACAAAATTCAAACTGTTACAGTAGATTTAAGTCAGTATACATCCAATAACGTAAAGTTATGCTGGAAGATTGATGCAGTTGACATTAGCGGAGAATCAGGTTCGGGCGAATACAGCACATTCTATTTAGACCAGGTGCTTCTCCCTAATGTTTACGGTTCAAATGGCGTACCATTCGGTATTACATACACCTCACCTGCAAACGGTAAAACAAACGTATTCTATAAAAACGTTACTCTCGAATGGAAAGGAGCACAGTTTGCCGAAGAATACAAGTTGTTCGTGGGTACGGCAAGCAATAATTTCGACATTGTTAACGGACAGAACATCGGCAATGTTACCAAGTACACACTTGCTAACGTTCCTGAAGGGAAGCAGATTTTCTGGAAAGTCGTCGGCGTTAACAGCGTAGGCGAAGAGACTGATGCGGCTGTATGGTCGTTCTCAACACAAGAAGACAGAACCGTTACCACTTTCCCGTGGTTTGAAGGCTTTGAGAATGGCACCGCCGTCATGCCAATGGGATGGTATGCTACCAATGTAAGCCAGCACTCTGCCTGGGAGATTAGCAACAGTTATGCCTATGAAGGCAAATACATTGCGCTGGCAAGCGGGCGTGCTACCGGCGATACGAATATACTATACTCTCCTAATGTTAAGCTTCCTGCAAGCGGACAGTACCAAATTAGCTTCTGGTGGGGCAACGATCAGCCCATAAATCTGAAGAAAGACCCCAATAGTGTACGTACAAACAAATTTAATACAACTGACAACGATGCCGATTACGGCACGTTTGAAATATTAGTTGACGGCACATGGAAAACGTTAGACCGCATCTCTGACAACAGCAACGATGAACAACGATACTGGTTACACGAAGCCTTTAACCTTTCAGAATATGCAGGAAAGACCGTACAGTTCCGCTGGACATACAATGTAACCAACTACCATCACTCGAATGCTCTTGCAATTGACAATGTAGAGATTGGAGATCTCAATACAAGTAAGATGTCCTTAAACAAGTCGGGCTGGTCAGCATACAAGGTAAACTTTGGCAAAAACTACTCAAGTGATGTCATCGCACTTACGAATTTGGGCGGTAATAGCGTAACCGTTACGGGGGTAAACTTCTCTACACCCAATTTCACAACAACGTTAGCACCCAATACTACCGTAGCATCGGGTTCGTCTCAAACATTTAAAGTGAACTTCAATGCAGGCTCGACAGCCTCTGTTGACTCCGTAAAGGTTAAGGACAAACTAAAGATTCAGCTCAGTAACGGGGCAGTAATTGAACTTCCTGTTGAAGGAATTGCACTGGCAAAGGACATACATTACTTCGGATTTGAGGAGGATCAGACAGGAGGTGTGCCGCAAGGCTTCACGGGAATAAACGCCGATGGAACCTCTTCTGAGGGTATTCTGTTCTGGACAACGCCTAACTTGCGCGAAGGTGCTCCGCTTAGCTTCTGTGTATTAAACGATTCTGAGTGCTTCAATAGCCTTAAAGGTGCTTATGGCCATCAGGCATTAATGACACGATGCAACTCACAAGGAGCAGCCGATGACTGGTTAGTTTCGCAGCAGTATGGTGTTACAGCTGCATCAACTATCCAGTTTGATGCCCGCGCATGGGAATCAGTCCAGAGCATTCAGCCCAATGACGCACCCACATTCAAAGTTCTTGTCAGTGAGACAAGCCCGACAGAGCGTTCCACTTTCACGCAAGTTGGGGGGAACTTAAAGCCAAGTCTCTTCGACGGAACAAAGTGGACCCATTATAGTGTTGACCTTTCTGCCTATGCAGGTAAGAATGTTTATATTGCAATTGAGGCTGTTTACACTAACTCGCTCGGTGGATTTGTTGACAATGTAGAATTCGATCATGTAGGAGGTATTGCCAATCGTATTAACTCTTTAAATGCAAACGATACGGTTAATGGCAATGAACCCATGTACAACCTTTCAGGACAGCGTATAAACAAGTCTTATAAGGGCGTAATTCTACAACATGGCAAAAAGATGGTAAACAAATAAAACGATCATGTAAACAGACGCATGGAACCGGGAAATAATGCCTGGTTCCATGTCTGTTGACTGTATTCTTTGTATATTATTTTTTATTCTATAAATAAATAAGGACATACTCTTATCATCCGGTCGTCTTTATGTTATCTGATTAATTATACCCTTTTATCATTAAATCCACACTGTCCTCCCCAAAACTTTAGGTTATCCATGAAAGTATAGCCTGCCAACTATCCTTAATAACATTTTGTAAATACTCATTTATGAACTACAAGCATCTGTTTTCTCTTTTATTTCTATCCATATTGACTTTGCCAATATTCGCAGTAAAGAGAAATATCAAATTAACCATTCAGGTAAAAGCCAATACGGGTGAGAGCTTAAACAGACAACCCGTCAACCTTATGCAGTCTGATTTCTCGCTTGGTTACGGTGCCATTCAACTTGATGCCACAGGAACAACTTCTTTAAAAGTATACCCCGGCAACCACCATCTTAGCATCATTCGGAAAGGTTTCGAAAAATCTGAAACCTCTTTCCTGGTAAGAAAAGACACAACTGTCAGCGTAATACTGAAAGAATCGTCCCTTACTCCCTTCTCTTTGAACACTAAAATCAATCATAATCCCCAGACCGGTCTTAATGATATTACCCTGTCCTGGAACCGTGAGAAGCCTGTTTTCTTTGACGATTTCGAATCATACGAACCGTTTTCTACCTCTTTTGGCGATTGGACGGGAATTGATAATGACAAGCTTAATGCAGCCCCATTGGCAGGAAATTACCCCAATCGCGGCGTATTGCAGTATGCTCAAATCATCAATCCACTGACCGTTGACCCGGCATGGTGGGACAGTTATCCTGTATTGCGTCCTTTTAGCGGACTGCAATATGTGGGCTTTACACGCACAAACAGCGGCGAAGCCAATGACGACTGGCTTATCTCACCGGTTATAACTCCCGGCAATCAAAACGTATTACAATTTCTTGCAAAGGCTGCAGACAAATACCCTGAGAAGTTTCAGGTGTATGTTACCACAACTATCGATAACCCTGATATCAGCGATTTCACGCTCATATCAGCAGGGAACTACGAAAGTGTAAGTTATAACAAATGGCAACGCATGACTTATGATCTCAGCATCTATGCTGGAAAGCGTATCCGTTTCGCCATCCGCTATATCGGTGCCAGCAATAATGGAGGCAGCTTTATGTTAATGGTCGACAACGTTTATGTTGGCCAGCCTGAGATTAACGAATTAAATGCCAAGACGGGCACAGTATATCCTGATTATGAAGGCATGGCAACGAGAGTAGAAAATCAACATTCTACTGCAAACATTACTAAGCGTTCGCCACTCAATCCCAACGAGAGCTTTAAGATTTACAAGGACAATGTGCTGGTTGGCACAACTGATAAATACAGTTATGTTTTCCATAACCTCCCGGCCGGTACCTATAAACTTGGTGTCCAAAGCATATACAAAACAGTATCCAGTGCAATAGTTGATACAACAATAACCGTTGGAGAGGATTACGCTAAAGCGGTATTCAACCTTACTTCCAATAATAACGTAATACCAAAAGATGCTATTCTTACACTGACGAATAAAGAAACGGGCACTATTTTCAACGAAACGTTCAAGGACATATTAGATAATACTCATCCTTCAAACAGCTGTATCATATTCCCCTCTTTGCCACACGGCAAGTATTTACTTAGTGTCAAAGCTCCCCACTACACGGATTATACGGCCGAAATAACCGTTAACAGCGACCCAACCTTCAACATTGAACTGCACGAAATCATTGTTGACCCATATAATATCACTGCTGACATCACGTCGAATAACGGCAATTACAATGCGAGAATAATGTGGAACCAGAATATCAGCTTCAACGACAGCTTCGAAAGCTACGATGATTTTGCAACCAATTCATTCGGCGACTGGCGCAGTTACAACTTCGATCAGCGCATCTGCTACCCTATTTCGTTAAACGGATTAATCATCGACTATCCCGGAGCAAGCACCAAACAAACCCCCAAAGCAGTTACGCCGCTCGTGTTTAATCCCACAGCTACCAACCCGTCCATGACTTCTGATGCGGCCATACTGGCACCCGACGGCGACAAAACCATCGCATTTTTCTCTCCGCAACAAAGTGCAGCCAACAAGTGGCTGGTGTCACCGCTCCTGACTATCCGCGAAAACTATATTGTTCGCTTTGCTGCAAAGGCCTACACCAATGCCTATGGCGACGAATCAATGGAAATAGCAGTGAGCACAAATGGGAATAATCCTCAGACAAGCGATTTTGAAACTGTCAGTAAGATTGATGCCGTCGCTGCCGGACAATGGACCAATTACGAAACCAATCTTAGCAAATATGCCGGCAAGAAAGTCTATATCGGACTGCATTATACCACTTACGACGGGTTCCTCACACAAGTAGACCAGTTCTTTGTGGGCAATCCCAATGCTTCAAATGTGGCTGATGTGGGTGCGGTTAAAAGCTATAACATTTATGTTGACGGTGTTCTTGCAGCCTCTACCCATACCAATGTATACACACTTACAAACTTAAATGCCGGTGTGCATACTGTAGGTATAGAAGCCGTGTATGCCAGCGGTAAGAGTAAAATGGTGAACTACGCTCTTCATGTTGCTACAAAAATAGACCGCTTAAATTATGACGACACTCATAATACTACATTTAAACCCACAGTTACTTACAATTTAAGTGGCGAAAAAGTGGCAGATGGCAGCACAAACCATTTGTCAAAAGGCATTTATATTCAGGCAGACAAGAAGGGGAACAGGCGTAAGGTCATCATCAAATAACCACTACCCTTCTTAAATTAAAACGAATAAACACCAACTAAAGCCCCGGCCGGCATGCTCTTATTTCCAAAGACATGCCGGCCGATAGCTTTTTATTTCTCCAGAATACCCTTTAAAAACCTGCTCGGCTCGCGCTTTTCGTTATAATAAACAAACAGTCTGCGCCTGCTTCGTGACATGGCAACATACAGTTTGCGGGCGTCTTCGGCAAGCAACGACGGGCTGTTTACATTGTAAAAATTGGGTATTCGTCCGTCAACGGCATCAAAAACAATTACGTTATCAAACTCCAACCCCTTTGCTTTATGTATGGTCGACACGAAAACACGCTCCTCAATGGTTTTCGAACCACACAAATCGGCTTCCTTAAATGTGTTCATTTCCAATGCATGATGGTCCAATTGTTCTACCAGCGACGGCTCCGTCGCATTGCTTATCACGTCTGTTGCCAGAAACTTAAAAACATAATCTATCTTTGAAACGGTATGTATCCATCCCTCTTCAACCATGTTATGGTAGAACTCGCGCATTATATCAACAAGGGCAGGCACACCATGTGGTAACGGCTCCCTGTTGTAAAGTCGGGCCGAATCACGCTGGAAATATCGGGCATAACGCGTACGAAGCCTCTCAATACGGTCAATTGTAACTTGTCGTTTCAGGTATTCGTTCTGACTTTCTACAAGTTGTCGTCCCTGTTCATAGCAATAATTTACCAGCGAAACCGTCGCATTCACGTCGTCGTCAGCAAGGTGCGAGTTCTGCCCTTCAAGGTTAAGCTCCTTTAAAAGCAACTTTAGTTTAAAGGCCTTTAAGTCGGCCCGCAGCAGCCTGATCAGTTTCAACGAATCGAAACAACAGGGAAAATCGCCCGTCCAGTCAACGTCAGGCAGGTATCGTTTCAGGTTAAAGTCCATGATATGATAGTCGAATGACGCGTTGTGCGCAAGCAAAACGCCGTCGCCAACAAACGCGATGAAGCTGCGCA
>CALIIG010000304.1 GCA_938018155.1 uncultured Prevotella sp. | reverse complement strand
AAATAATTCAGTTACCGAACATTACTCCATCGTTACCTATCTCAAAATCAGGTAATGCTTTGGTAACTGAACTTTTGCCTAAATCTGCATATTCCTGCCCTTTTTGAAAAGAGCACTTCTATGCAAATCGTTCTGTTTCTTCCTCATTATCAATTAGTTTACGCCAACTTCGATTTCTCTTCATTTTCGTTGATTAGTTACATTGTAATGACAAACCGTTTACGCCGTAATGTCAAGCCCATTACGGCATAATTTATTTCGTATGGTTTGTAAATGGCTGACGTCCAGTGCTTTGGCATATGGTATAAAGCGGCTGCCTTTACGCCGTAATCGTTTTGTCTTTACGTCGTAAACATGTGGCGTTTTCATCGTAATTACGAGTAAATTACGCCGTAATCGCGTTGCGTTTACATCGTAATCGCCGGGCCTTTACGCCGTAATGAAAACACCATAGTGCTGTAAAGGGGTGTATGTGGTGTTTTCGGGGACTTCAAAGACGGTTTTGATAGAGGAAGTACACCTTTATGATGTGCTACAAAAAAGGCTCAATCCTAAATGTAAGGATTGAGCCTTTTTTATTTCTTTGTCGCAGGCAGATGTTACTCTGCGGTAGTAATGACGCGCTTTTCACGAATGCGAGCTGCCTTACCTGTAAGTTTACGCAGATAGTAAAGCTTAGCGCGACGTACCTTACCACGCTTGTTCACCTCGATGCTGTCGATAGCGGGCGACTCGATTGGGAAAATACGCTCTACACCTATCGTGCCTGACATTTTGCGAACAGTGAAGCGTTTTTTGTTGCCATGGCCGTTAATCTTGATAACTACACCACGATAAAGCTGTACACGCTCCTTGTTACCCTCGACGATTTTGTAAGCGACAGTAACAGTATCACCCGATTTGAATGCGGGAAACTGTTTGCCGGTTGCAAATGCTTCTTCAGCAACTTTAATTAAATCCATTTGTTTAAATAATTAAAAATTGTTTGTCGTTCCAACATAACTTGGCTTGAAGACACGTCCTTCAACCAGCGGTTAGGCCGAAAAGCGTTGCAAAGTTAGCTAATTTCGGCGTAATGGGAAAATGGTATGTATATAATCTGCTTTTTTTAACACTTCGTTTTGTCTTTCTCGCTTTTTGAATTACCTTTGTATGTCGGAAATATTTAAAAATCATGATATGAAAAAGAAAACATGTATCATTTTTGCAGCGTTGGCATTAGCGGTTCTGGCAGGCTGTCGTCAGCAATACCAGCTTACCGGTGTGCAGCGTACGCGCGTGCTTGTTGACAGCAGGTACGACAGCCATCCTGATGCAAAGGCACAGGCTTTCATAAAGCCTTATCAGCACGAGGTTGACTCGATGATGGAGCCTGTTGTGGGAAGCATTGACCATTTTATGGCTGCGCATAAACCCGAAAGCGACTTGTCGAACCTTCTGGCTGATATTATGGTTTGGGGTGGAGAGGCTTTTCATGAGAAGCCTGTCTTTGGAGTGTATAACATGGGCGGCATAAGGGCTGCCTTTGCCAGGGGTAAAGTGACCTACGGTGATGTGTTAAACGTTGCACCTTTCGAAAATCATATTTGCTTTCTGACACTTACAGGCGATAAGGTTCTGCAGCTTTTTCGAGAAATGGCGAGCGTAGGGGGAGAAGGAGTAAGCAGAAGTGTGAAACTGGTTATTACTAAAGACGGGCAGTTGCGTTCGGCAACGATAGACGGTAAAGCTGTTGATCCTGATGCTCATTACCGCATAGCCACGCTCGATTATCTGGCTCAGGGTAACGATAAATTGGAAGCATTTAAGGCAAAAACCGATGTGGTTTCGCCGCAGGAGCAGGCATACAGCGTCAGGTATATTATTGTAAATTATTTTAAGGACAAAGCAGCGAAGGGCGAATCGGTTAGTGCTAAAGTTGAGGGGAGGATTACATATGAAAAGTAAAACGTTGTTATTATTGGCCTTTTGGGCTTTTGCGGCTTCGGGCTTTGCACAAAAAACACTTACTATTCTGCATACCAACGATACTCACAGCTGCATTATGCCTTTAAGTAAAAACCTGGCTGATACGCTGCAGGCAGGCAGAGGAGGCTTTCTTCGTCGTATAGCGATGTTGAAAGAAGAACGACGGAAAGATCCCAATTTGTTATTGTTTGACAGTGGCGACTTTTCGCAGGGTTCGCCTTACTACACGCTTTTCAAAGGAGATGTGGAGGCTGGGCTGATGAACATGATGCACTACGATGCCGGTACCGTCGGTAACCACGAGTTTGACTATGGTCTTGATAACATGGCACGCGTGTTTAAGCAATTGAATTACCCCATTGTGTGTGCCAATTATGATTTCTCAGGTACGGAGCTTGCAAAAATTGTAAAACCTTATGTGATTATTAAACGTAAGGGATTAAGGATTGGTGTGTTTGGATTGGCACCGAAGTTAGACGGACTTGTTGATCACAAGAATTATCTTACCACCCGTTATCTCGACCCTGTAACAGTGGCACAGAAGATGTCTGATGTGCTGCACGAAAAGAAATGTGACATTGTAATTTGTATCTCCCACTTGGGATGGCAGGAGCACGGCATGGGCGATCAGGAAATGATACGTGGTACGCGTGGTATCGATTTGGTGCTGGGAGGGCACAGTCATACCTATTTCCAGACCCTTCGATATGTTAAGAATATTGATGGTAAGCCGATACCTGTCGACCAAAACGGTAAAAGTGGTATCTATATCGGCAGGATGAACCTGATGTTTGCTGCGAAAAAGTGAAATCGTAAGGCTTATTCGAAATAGAAAGTAAGTACTATCATTTTCGAATGAGCCTTGTTAACCGCCATGGCATATGGCAGAAGGGTTTTGTCTTTGAGATGGGAGGGGTGGTTGCGATCGAAGCTGTTCGTTAATCCGTACATGAATTTAAGTTCAGGACGGAGTTTGAAAAACGGAAGATAAAAGTCGCAACCAATACCGGCTTCTATAAATAAGTCGTAATGTTTTAGCTGAATATAATCGTTGCTGTTGCCGCTAAGGTTAATGGCCGGGGTAAGTCCGGCCATGACGTATGGCCGGTGATTGTTGAAACGTTTGGCGGCAAATATAAGGTCTATGGGGCAGGTGATGTAAACTGTCTTCATGGTTTGTTTACGTGAAAGCAGAGTATCGGGGACAGAAGTGTCCATATTGTGAAAAGAAATATGACGGGTTCCAAAGTAGAGTGTAGGGGCAACGCGGAATTGGAACGATTCGCTTAGCCTTAGTTCACCCAGTACACCTACGTTGAACCCCTCGTCCCAGCGGTCCTGGTCGGCCGTAATGGTATAGGTGTGTTGTGTGCCGTCAGGAGCAGTCAGGACCTGTGGACCCGCATTATTAAATTCTAAGTCTTGAAGATGTGTGCCTACAAGAATACCGAAATGGAAAGGACGAAGGTCTGTATAAGGCCTGTTCTCAACCGTTCTGTCTTGTGCATGCAGTGAGGTTATGAAGAAAAGGAGATGAAAATATATAAGTAAGATTCTTTTCATGTGAGGATAACGATTGCGCCTTATTTTTATTGCCCTGCTCATTATTTATCATGACGTCGTGGTTAATTTGTTTAAAAACTCTTCATCATTTGTAGGTATTTAGATGAATTTTCCTACCTTTGCATCAGAATTACATATTAATAATTAAAACAAAAACATTATGGCTTACGTAATTAGTGACGAATGCGTTGCATGTGGAACATGTATTGATGAGTGCCCTGTTAGCGCAATTTCTGCGGGTGACAAGTATTCTATCAATCCTGATGAGTGCACAGAGTGCGGAACTTGTGCATCAGTTTGTCCAAACGAGGCAATCAGTCTTCCTGAATAAGAGAAATAGCAGGAATACTTAAGAGAAATATAAAATGTTCGGTTATACAGTAGTATGACCGGACTTTTTTGTTGATGCGTCGTATGATGCCGAAGAATGACATACGGCTTTAATCCTTTTCTTCTGTTAATCTTGCTTGTTGCCTGCCGGCTTACAACCGTTTAATTCTTTCATCTTTTAATTCTTTACCTTTAGGCGCAGCCTTTTACTTTTTACCTTTTTACTCTTTTACTTTTAATTTAATCTTTTAATTTTTTAATTCTTTAATTTTAAATCATTCCTCTTCCCACAGGTCGAACTTCTTGGCTCCCGTGATTTCGTCGTCGTCGTTGTCCTCTGTCGGCGGAACGATGGTAATG
Source organism: uncultured Prevotella sp. (assembly GCA_938018155.1). Classification (GTDB taxonomy): domain Bacteria; phylum Bacteroidota; class Bacteroidia; order Bacteroidales; family Bacteroidaceae; genus Prevotella. The sequence continues at coordinate 488 of CALIIG010000304.1, read as the reverse complement.
CCACCGCCGCCGCCACCTCCGGGCTGAACGTTCGGACTTTGTGCCAGAATCTCACTGTCGGCATCGATAGCGTACTGCCATACTGCGGGCCTTACGTACGCCTGTTTCGTTTTCTGTTCTGTTTTCTTCATATTTACTGATGTTTGTGCCCTGTCTGCCGTTCTCACATCAGGAGAGCTGCATGCCGAAAGGGCAGGTTAATTAATATATAATGGTTTGTTAAATACGGCTTATTTCTCCTTCCGGCATGTTCGCCGGAGGACACGAATACAGGGCAAAGGGAACTTCCGGAAGCCCTTTGCCTGCTGGGGTTGCGCCACGCTTCGCGCGCGCGTATAAGGAAATGAAAAATGTGGCGGTTACGCCAGGTAGATGAGAGAGAGAGAGAGAGAGAGAGTACACAAATTATTTGGAACTGCCAAATAATTTACCATCTTTTTCTCATTTATTTTCAGGAAATCCTGCATCTTTTTCAGGAAAGCTACGGT
>CALIIG010000303.1 GCA_938018155.1 uncultured Prevotella sp. | reverse complement strand
AATTTTAGCTGCAAGTATGGTTGAAAAAGCAAAGTCGGGACACCCTGGCGGAGCTATGGGTGGAGCCGATTTCATTAATGTATTATTCTCTGAATACTTGGTTTATGACCCCTGCGACCCATTTTGGACTGGCAGAGACAGGTTTTTCCTCGATCCGGGGCACATGAGTCCTATGCTTTATAGTGTTCTCACGCTATCAGGCAAATATAGTATCGAAGATATTCAAACCTTTCGTAAATGGGGAACAATATGCCCGGGGCATCCTGAATTAGACGTTGCTCATGGTATTGAGAACTCTTCTGGTCCGCTCGGCCAAGGCCATGCCATGGCAGCAGGGGCTGCAATCGCCGAGAAATTCTTGGAGGCACGACTGGGTAGCACAATGATGCAGCATACCATCTACGCTTATATCTCTGATGGTACAGTAGAGGAAGGTATTTCGCAAGAGGTTGGACGATTGGCGGGAACGCTGGGTCTGAACAACCTTATCATGTTCTACGATGCCAACGAAATACAGCTTTCAACCGAAACAAAGGTAGTTATGGTTGAAGATACGGCCGCAAAATACAGAGCCTGGAACTGGAATGTTATAGAAATTAATGGTAACAATATAGAAGAAATTCGTCAGTCGTTAGATGCTGCCCTTGCAGAACATGAACGTCCTACCCTCATTATTGGGAAAACTATTATGGGTAAGGGAGCTGTTAAGGCAGATGGGAGCAGCTACGAACACAGTATTAAAACACATGGTGCACCTCTTGGCGACGGAGCCTTCACAAATACAATAAAAAATCTGCATGGCGATCCTGATAATCCTTTCATTATTTTTGACGATGTAAGGAAATTATACAAGAAACGTCACGATGAGCTTACAACGATTGTTTCCCGTCGCCGGGCAGAAGAGGAAAAATGGGCAAAGGAGAATCCCAATCTCAAAAAACAGATGGATATTTGGTTCTCTGTCAGAGCTCCGGAAATTGATTGGACCAAGGTACAACAAACCAGAGGTGCCGCTACACGTGCCGGTTCTGCTGCCTGTCTTGAAGAATTGGCCAAACAGGTGCCCAATATGATTTGTGCATCAGCCGATTTATGCAATTCAGATAAAACGGACGGTTTCCTCAAACATACACACGAATTTAAGAAAGGCGACTTTGGCGGGGCCTTCTTTCAGGCAGGTGTATCAGAATTAGCTATGTGCGATATTTGTATCGGCATGATGCTCCATGGTGGAACCATTGCTGCAATGGGAACTTTCTTTGCGTTCTCCGACTATATGAAGCCTGCGGTACGCATGGCGGCCCTGATGCGAGTTCCCGTGAAATTTATATGGACACACGATGCTTTCCGCGTTGGTGAAGATGGTCCTACACACCAACCCGTTGAACAAGAAGCCCAAATCCGTCTGATGGAGAAACTTCAGAACCATGAAGGACAGGACAGTGTACGCGTCTTCCGACCCGCGGATACCAACGAGACAACCGAATGCTGGAAAATGGCAATGAATAACATGGACACACCTACGGCACTTATCCTGTCGCGTCAGGCCATAGACAGCTTGCCTGAAAACAATAACTATAACATGGCAGAAAAAGGAGCTTACACTGTTTCCGGCTCTGACGAAAATCCCGATGTTATATTGGTTGCCAGTGGTTCAGAGGTATCTACTCTTGAAGAAGGTGCATTGCGTTTACGGAAAGATGGCATTAAGGTGCGCGTAGTAAGTGCACCCTCTGAAGGATTATTCCGTCGTCAGTCTGAAGAATACCAAAATTCTGTTCTTCCATACAGCGTAAAGAAATTCGGACTTACGGCCGGACTGCCATGTACGCTTGAGGGACTTGTTGGCATTGGGCCGCTAAGTCGTATCTTTGGCATGAAGAGTTTTGGATTCTCTGCTCCATACAAAGTGCTCAATGAAAAGCTGGGGTATAATGCAGAAAATGTTTATTCACAGGTAATACGCTTTCTAAAGCAATAATTTACAGGCTATGGATATAAAAGTAGTGGGCCTTGCCAGCGACCATGCAGGTTTCGAATTAAAAGAGTTTGTCAAACAGTATCTTACAGAAAAAGGCATTCCTTTTAAAGATTATGGGACAAACAGTGAGGACAGTTGCGACTATCCCGACTTTGGCCATGCTTTGGCTCAAGGCATGGAAAAAGGCGAAGTTTATCCCGGGATAGGCATTTGCGGATCAGGTGAGGGCATAGCCATGACGTTGAATAAGCACCAGGACATCAGAGCAGGTTTGGCATGGATACCTGAGATTGCCCATCTTATTCGCCAGCATAACGATGCCAATGTTCTTGTCATGCCCGGACGATTTATCGATCACGGAATGGCACGGAAGATTATGGACGAATTTCTTTTAACCAATTTTGAAGGGGGACGCCATCAGCGCAGGGTTGAAAAGATTGCAATAAGCAAATAAAAACTATTTAAGTATTCACACATACGATTAATTAGCCGTAAGTGTACTTTACTTAAATAAAACAAAGGCTGCAACAGAGGCATTGATAACAGTTTGTTTTGTTATCTGCTTCCATTGCAGCCTTTTTATAATCGTGTTTAGTATTAACTAAACATTTTTCTATATAGCATTCGTTCTTTTGCCATCATAGCTCACCAGCCAATCTTCATTAATAATGTACGAAAGGTCTCACACGCTTAACTTGAGTTTTGGCAGCAGAATAACCACCTGCAAACCATCCATATCCTCCCCAACCATAGCTATAATTTTCAAATAAATAGCTAAGAATATTATCATTATCCTTCTCCGAACTTGTACAATAGGCATTTTGTAATATTGAGGTTGACTGAGGTTCTCTTACTGGCATCGAAGTATGCTCGAAAACACTAAAGAGGCCAGTTCCTCCTGCCCGTTTGAACGCCCAATCCAGAGTGCTCGTCCACTCTACCGTATTACCAAGACTCAAGGTATCTTGCAAATACTTTGTAAACTCTCCTACAGCTGGTAAATACCATTTCCCTATATTTGATGCCGTAGGAACTCCTGGATTATAATCGGCAGCGGCCTTAAATGCGGGGAAGTCAGTAGAAGTTGCCTTAACCGTTGTTCCATCAAAGCTATTAGCAGCATTCCACGTTTCGTTGTAACCATCATAAGCTGTCGCGCCCGATGCAGTCTGGTAATCAAATGATATAGAACATTCATTTGCATTCTGTCTGCCACTGCGTGTTGTCCATAAAGCTGCCGTGCTGGCTTCATTCAAGGCTACAGCCGTACGTGTAGCACTGTTCACCACAAGGCCTATTGGTGTTTTTGCAGGATTGGCAGCAATAGTACCCGTAGTACCATCAGAGAATAAATAGGTAAACTTATAGTGTAGCCTAACAATTACAGTATACGATTTATTTGCCTGCATATTGAGTGTTCGTGAAGTAAACAGCTTTAAACTTCTTCCTGCCATATTGCGCCCATAAACCATACCAGAGGTAAATGTAAGCTTAAAGCTGGAACCGTTTGTTGAGGGAAGGAAGTAATGATAGTCAGACGATTGAGTAGAATTATTAACATCAGCCTCATTTATAACTGCACCACTTGCATTGCTCCATGTATCTGTTGCTACATCATAGTTTGCAATAGCAGGTACGGCTGTAGCATTAAGAGATGACAAGGTTGTACTTATATTTGAATAAATTGGAGACGCAGGATTAAAATACTTATCTGTATACATACTTAACCATATCCTCATTCTACTTTCTGCATGCTTCATTGCAAAGCTTACGCTCTGTTTCAATCCACTTACTACTACATTCCTATTAATACCCAGGAGAGCTGCATTGCCAGTATTTGAACGTGAAAGCGTTAGCGTGCTGCCATTTTGTGTTATTTTATCGTTAAAACACACAAAGGTATAGATGCCAGCCGGAAGTTGCATTACTTCCTCATAACCTGCATCAGGTACAAATGCCGTACCATTCCATGTTCCTTTAATTGTTCCTTTTACCGCACTGCCCTGATAAGCAACAACAGTATAATGCCCATTACTTAATGTAGCACGTGTCGCTGGTGTACCGGCTGGTATATTATCACTCTTCACCAATACCTCAGCTTCTATGTTATTACCCAAATCAACTGTATCTCTACTCAATACGCCGTCAGCCGTAGCACGCGACGTTACCTCTTCGTCTTTTTCAAAGTCTTGAAAACTTAGTGCAAACTGTACGCCCTTTCCATTTTTTTGTGGTGTAACTCCACCAACGTCTTCACTCGAACATGCTGCAAGCGCGACCGTCAACAGCAATGACATAAACATTGCTGGTATTAAAAACTTGAGATTTTTCATTTTCTCTAATTATCTTTATTATGTTTTAATTTTTTGCTTAGAACTCTATCCAGTTATCTCTATCATCCGTAGAAACATACTCTTCTTCCCAATTTTCTTCAGTCGTAGCAGAAGCCTTATGAGTAACCGATGTACAAATAAAACCTTCTTCAAGCACCTGACGACAAATACAACAAGGTGGAACATACATGTGTTTTTTTAACTCTTCATTCTCTTTCATATTAAATGTATTTTTATTGATTATAATGGTTGTTAATTCAACCTTATTTCTCTCTTATATGACAAACAAAACGGCACAAAAAAAACAAACAAAGGAAACAACCGAATGTCCTTTGTCTATTGGCGTCATAGCGTGCTTCTCGCGCGCGTATAACATTAATGTAAAAGCGTGTTGAAACGCTAGATTAAATGTGTGTGTGTGTGTGTGTTAGCAAATTATCTGATAATACCAAAGATAATTTGCTAAAAGATGTAAAGAATTGCGTTATTCTTTGCATGAAATTATACTTATTTTCTGTAACTTCTAAACTCTTCACGCGGCAAAATTAGAAAGAAAAAGTAAGAGATTATATAAATAGAAGGTTAAAAAATATAAATAATTGAAAGCTTAAAGAATAACAAAATATCCCATCTTTCATCAGAAACATATAACATAAACACTGTTTGAAAGTCATGGAATCGTTTAATTTCCATCCTGAAAATTAAATAAGCAGAACTCTATGCAGCATGTTTAATCAAAAATTTCTTCTGGTTTACTAACTAATGTAGTAGCACCATGCTTAAGAAGAAAATCACGACTACGAAATCCCCATAACACGCTAATGCATGGTATACCACAGTTACGTGCCGTTTCTATATCCACATCGCTGTCACCAATATACACAGCTGTCTCACGAGGCATACCCAATTGTTTCAGGGCTTCGACAACTGTATCGGGTGCCGGCTTCTTTCTTATATTCTCTCGTTCGCCAATTGCTACGGGAATAGAATGACCAAAGAAATGGTGTACCAATGCCTGCGTCGCATCATAAAACTTATTACTTACCACCGCTACATGCTTACCATGTGTATTTAGACGCTGAATGAGTTCAATAATACCCGGGTAAGGAGCCGTATTATCAAGGTTATGAAGAAGGTAATGCTCTCGGAATGCTGCGTAAACCTCACCGAAATATTCGTTTCCAACTCCTCCAGGTACAGCCCTTTCCATCAGTTTTCTAACACCGTTCCCTACAAACTGTCTAACCTCATCAATGCTACGCTCAGGCATTCCATAGCTGCGAAGTGCATAGTTGCAACTCGATGCCAAATCGGTTAAAGAACTAAGCAGAGTTCCATCCAAGTCAAAAATATAGCTTTCATATTGTTGCATATTTTTCATATTCATTTAATGCCTGTGGTTATCCGCGTGCAAAGTTACCGCTTTATCCTGCAAACCATAAAAGATAAAGATAAAAGTTTTGCTGTATCGCCCTTTTAATGTAACTTTGCACCGTTTTTAAACATTCATATTGAAATGAGAAAGGTTTTTAAAAAGGGCTACTTAGTGCTCGCCATTGGCTGCTTACTTGTTCTTTTTGGCATCGGATATTATTATCTTCTCACACCATTTTCATGTAAGAAAACAACCACATACCTTTATATCGACAGCGACGACAACTATGATTCGCTAATGACAAAGCTCATGCCTGTGGCCAGCAAGCACAGCTATCATGCCTTTTGTATGCTGTCACGACATAGCAATCTGACTAAAAAAGTGCGTACAGGACGCTATGCCGTTGAGCCTTCAACCAGCACGCTTACACTTTTCCGACATATCAAAAACGGCATGCAGACACCTGTAAGCCTCGCTGTTCCCAGCGTAAGAACAATGGAAGATATGGCGGGTGCGCTCAGCAAGAAGATCCAATTAGACAGTGTAACCCTTATCAATGCGTTGAAAAACGAAGCTGTTTGCAAAAAGTATGGTTATGATACTATAACTATTGCCGCACTGTTTATTCCCAACACCTATGACGTCTATTGGAATATTACTCTGGACGGGCTGCTTGAACGGTTACGGAAAGAAAACAAAAACTTCTGGAACGTACAGCGCATGGATAAAGCAACACGCCTTAAACTTACTCCCAATGAGGTGGTGACATTGGCCAGTATTGTTGACGAAGAAACAGCCAACAACGAAGAAAAGCCCATGATTGCGGGTATGTATTATAATCGTTTAATGTTGCGTAACGCCGAATATCCGAAAGGAATGCCTCTGCAAGCCGACCCAACCATTAAGTTTGCATGGAAAAATTTTGCACTTAAACGTATTTATAACAATCTGCTCCATATTCATAGCCCGTACAATACATATATTAATCCCGG
>CALIIG010000302.1 GCA_938018155.1 uncultured Prevotella sp. | reverse complement strand
AGTTGGTTAGAATGCCTGCCTGTCACGCAGGAGGTCACGAGTTCGAATCTCGTACGCACCGCAAAAAGCAGCTACATAGTAGCTGTTTTTTGTGTTTTATGCCGTCATTTTATATGACAAGAGCGGATAAAGGTGTTGTTCTAATCTCTTTTTATAATAGGTTTCGAGTGTGTGTACCACGCAACCGGGCATACCAAAATCGTAGTTTGGATTTGTCTCTAAAATGTTGAGAAGGGGACGTATAAGAATTAGCGACTGCTCTGCATTCTTATCTATTTGGTAAATCTCTTCGCACAGGTCGTTTAATTCTGTTATATTTGAATCGCTAATGGTATAAAACAACTCTAATTTTTCTTTGATAAGTTGGAAGTTATTCATTGTCTTCATATGAGAAAATTAGGAGATAGGTTACGACTTTATGATAATGGTCTATGATTTAAACGATGTAATGCTACAAGTATTTCATCGTTTTTGTTGTGGCCAAAGAATGTACATGTTATCCTTTTTCTGAATTTTGAACTTTGCATGTTGCCGGTCGGTTTTGTAGATTAAGCCATTACAGCCAACCGTTATGCCACATGATTCCTCCGGATTATACCACCATCCTGCAATGTATGCAGGCTTTCCACGATATAAAAACACCATGCGGTCGGCTAAATCTGTATATTCCGTGAGAGGAAAACCTAAATCACGGTTGATGTCTTCAAGGCTGCAGCCCACAGAATAGAAGCGTAGTGAGTCCCACTCAAAGTCGAACGCTTTATCAAAATCAATTGTCGGATTTTTGTCAGTCTGCTGCGCTTCCCAGCATATTGCGACAGCATCGTCGACCTTATTGTGTTCCAATCCGCAGGATATAAGCAGGAATGAGAATATAACAGCAACAAAATTCTTCATCCTTAAAATGGTTTTGATGATAATAATATGTTAATCGGATTGATGCAGCTAAATTACAACATTCTATCTTATTCACACTAATCATGCCGTTTTTTCTTATAATTAGCAGTCCTTAGGCATAAGATTGGGAATAAAAAAGGCAGTTTCTATAAGAAACTGCCTTTGTAAAGATTGAAGTGGTACCTCTTGGAGTTGAACCAAGGACACATGGATTTTCAGTCCATTGCTCTACCACCTGAGCTAAGGTACCCTTATTTCGTTTAAACGTTTGCAAAGGTAGTGATTACGATTGAAAGCAAAGAGAAACGGCTTAATTAAATAAATACATTTAATATCCGTTAACAAACTTCGGTCATCATGGAACAAAGTAAGTTATATTTTGACGTTCTTACCTTAATTTATAACAAAGCCTGCAACCCGAAAATGACAGGATGCAGACTTAAAAATTTTGATTTGAAAGATGGATGAAATTGCTCTTTAGAAGGCTTTCCATCCTTGAGCTGTAATGTCAAACTCTTTATTATCGCGCGATATGAGCCTTGTGCCCAGCTCTTCCTTGGTGATATATCCTATCTGCCTGATGCCTTTCCCCTCCAATACGGTTAGTTTTTCATGGTCTCCAATAGGGCAGGTAAAGAGCAGTTCGTAGTCTTCGCCGCCGTTCATGGCGCAGGTAGTGACGTTCATGTTGAATTCTTCGGCCGTGACCGCGGTCTGATAGTCGACAGGTATCTTCTTTTCGTAGATACGACAACCGCAGTGACTCTGATGACAAATGTGCAAAAGTTCAGATGATAAGCCGTCAGAGATGTCCATCATAGCCGTTGGACGGATGTTGTTTTCTTTGAGAAGTGCTATAATATCTCCTCTTGCTTCGGGCTTAAGCTGGCGTTGAATAAGATACTCGCGGCCGGCAAAGTCGGGCTGAAAGTCGGTAATCTTCATACCTTCTTCCTGTAAATGCTTTACCAACGCATCGTTACCCTCTGCATTTGCCTTTTGAATTTTCTTATTTATAGCGTCTATTTGCTGATAATATACGCTTTTTTCGCGTTCCAATAATTGCAGTCCCATGTAAGCAGCACCAAGGTCACCGCTGACACATATAAGGTCAGTTTCGCGTGCTCCGTGGCGGTAAACAATGTCTTTCGCATCAGCTTCACCTATACATGTAATACTGATGGCCAGACCAGTATATGACGATGTAGTGTCGCCTCCTACAATATCTACGTTCCATTTGTCGCAAGCCTTGCGCAGTCCGTTGTAGAATTCTTCGAGGTCTTCGACCTTAAAGCGTTTGCTTACTGCAATTGAAACAATCATTTGACGTGGTGTACCGTTCATGGCAAAGACGTCAGAGATGTTCTCCATGGCCGCTTTGTAGCCCAGTTGCTGCAAGGTGATATAGGTTAAATCGAAATGAACACCCTCCATTAGCATGTCAGAGGTTGTGAGAACCTCCTTGTCAGGGTAGTGCATAACGGCGCAGTCGTCTCCCACGCCGTACACAGAGGAAGCATTTTTCAGCTTAATATCTCGTGTGAGATGGTCGATAAGGCCGAACTCACCCAGCTTGGAAATATCCATTTTTTATCGTTATTCTTTATGAACGACGAATCATTTCGCGCATGATTTCAGTCATCTTGGGCTGCGCTTCGTTCGCAGCTTTCTGTACTTCCTCATGGCTTACTGCAACGGGAACGTCGAAACCACCGAGGTCTGTAATAATACTCATGCCGAAAACCTTTATGCCACAGTGACAGGCTACGATTACTTCGGGCACCGTACTCATGCCAACGGCATCGGCTCCCAATATGCGATACATGCGATATTCGGCGGGAGTTTCGAACGCTGGCCCCATATCGCCAAGGTAAATACCATGTTGAACCTTAATGTTTTTCTCTTTCGCAATATCCTCAGCTAAGGCTATTAGTTCGTGGTCATAAGGCTCGTGCATATCGGGAAAGCGCGGACCGGTAGGGAAATTACGACCTCTTAGCGGGCTCTCGGGGAAGAAATTGATGTGGTCTGTAATAATCATCAGGTCACCAATCTTAAAGTCGGGGTTCATACCTCCTGACGCATTGCTCACGAAAAGAGTCTTAATTCCCAGTTCGAACATGATGCGTTCGGGGAACGTTACTTCCTTCATGTCGTAGCCTTCATAGTAATGAAAGCGGCCGTCCATGGCCATAATGTCCTTACCTCCCAATTTACCGAAGATGAGCTTTCCGGCGTGACCTTCTACCGTTGACACTGGAAAGTTGGGGATGTCCTTATAGGGAAATTCATAGGAATCAGTTATTTCGGAAGCTAATTGTCCCAGTCCAGTTCCCAGAATGATGGCTGTTTTGGGACTCGTTGTCATCCTTTCTCTTAGCCAGGATGCCGTTTCTTGAATTCTTTCGTACATAATTTATGATTTTATTATTGAATATTTCTCCTTGGTTTAGCATGAATTTCACCTTGATTGGCAATACAAATATTGCATCTTTAACCTCAGTTTTGAAGCCCTGAAGATTGACAAGGCGTGTCGAATCTTTTTCGGTTGTAACAATAATCTTTGGTGAAGGCAAGCTCTTGAAAGCGTCATTGATACGCTGTGCGTCTTTAAGAGTGAACAGATGATGGTCTTCAAAGGCTAACAATGTAACCGAACGGCACTTATGTTTCAGGTCATTCCTCATCTGTTCAGGCGATGCAATGCCAGTCACTAAAAGCACATTGTACTTACTCAACGATGCCGTAGCATCAGAAAAAAGCGCACGGGGCTTGCCGTAATCGATGGTTGTAAAGAATAATTGTTGGTAGGGGAAGAGATTCATAGCCTTTGTAAGGATACGGAATTCCATGGGCTTGAGGTCTTTTGGGCACTTGGTGATAATTACAATATCAGCTCGTTGCTTGCCGTTTGGCGACTCACGCAGTCGTCCTGCCGGCAGAAGCCGGTCGTAAATAATAAGTCGATGGTAGTCGACAAGCAAGATATTGATGCCCGGTTTCACGTATCGGTGCTGGAAAGCATCGTCTAAAAGAATGACGCCCACGTCGGACGAAGCCTTGTCCTGCATCAGACGGGTGATGCCGTTGCATCGGTTTTTGTCAACGGCCACATAAATATCGTGAAACTTCTGCTTCATCTGGTACGGCTCATCACCCAGGGCACGCATGGTACTGCTGTCGTCGGCCAGCAGATATCCGTGGCTTTTGCGCTTGTATCCGCGCGATAATACGCCTACCTTTACATAGTGCTGCAACAGGCGTATGAGGTATTCTACGAGAGGTGTCTTGCCAGAACCTCCTACGGTAATGTTGCCAACTGAGATAACCGGTATGCTGAAGATTCGCTCTTTGAGCACTCCAAGGCTGAACAATTCGTTGCGAAGGGACACAACTAAGCCGTACAGCCAGCTCAATGGCAGCAGCCAACGGTTTATCTTGATTAAGTCGCCTTCCGTTCTCATACCTTATTATATTGTGGTGAGAGCCTTATAGTATCGTGTCAAAGGGGTTATGATATCGTATTCAAAGGGTTATGGTATTGGGGCAGATGGGCCGTAATATCGGGCCAGATGCCTTGCTGTATTCTGTTAGAAGCCTGTTCTTCCGCGCCAATCATGCTGCGACGGCCTCTGCCGCACGGCCTTTAGTTCACCTGTAGCCTAAAGGGCATGCGGGCCTGTATGGCATCCATCTGCTGTATGTTGCGTGTCAGCATGAACGGTTCGTATAGTACGCCGAGCGTCAGGCGCAGCTGTTCGTCGAGGAAGTTGCCTCTGCCCGTCTCGCTGTTCAGCAATTGTTCGATGATGCCCTGCGGTGCAGGATATGCCTCTGTGTACCATGTCTTGACCTTTGCAAGCGCTGCAGCCTTGGCAACGGCGCGGTCGAGTCCGCCCAATTCGTCAACAAGCTTGATCTTCAAAGCATCTTCTCCCAGATAGACATGCCCCTGCGCAATCTCTTCTACGCGTTCCATCGAAAGCTTTCTGCCTGCTGCAACGCGGCTCTTGAAGAGCGTATAGCCGTGGTTTACGCTTGCCTGGACAAGGCCCATCTGCTCTGCGGTCATTGGCGTATTGGTGGAACCGAATGTCGAGTTGCGGTTAGTCTTCACCTCATCATACTTTATTCCGAGCTTCTTTGTCATGAGATCAGCCGTATTGAACACCATTCCGAAGATGCCGATACTGCCGGTAAGCGTCGTGGGTTCGGCAAAAATGTAGTTGGCTGC
>CALIIG010000301.1 GCA_938018155.1 uncultured Prevotella sp. | reverse complement strand
GTCAGCAACGCGTACGGCGGCCGTCGAACAATGGGTGTGACGGCCGTCAACAACGCTGCTGACGGCCGCCGAACAATGACAAAGCCATCGTAAAGGAAACAGCAACAGCGGCTTATACTATACCTATAACGATGTAAAGAGCGAAAAGTTACACTACGAAGCATATTGTAACACAGCATGTTATATTTGGCAAGGCTGTTGCGACAGATGTTATTTTACCACTTTTCTTCCACCCTGCACGTATATTCCCCGCGGGAGTTCCGACATATCGGTTCCCACAAATCGTCCGTCGAGTGTGTAGACACGCATGTCACGGGCTGCATATGGTTTTGTTATGTCATCCGAATTTACGTTATCAACGCCTGCTGCAACACGGCGAAGCACCTCCCTTAACCCTGCATAGGCATCAATTTCGCCATAGCCATAGAGGTTGTTGGGATATGTAAGCAAGGGGTCGTAACGATGGCATGTGGTGCTGAAAATATCAATACAGTCGTGCGCCGTAAGCGTAGGGCACGCCTGAAGCCACAAGGCAATAACCCCCGCTACAACAGGCGAGGCCATTGATGTGCCCCCATTGCTCATCCAGGCATAGGTGCGACCGTTGTACGTAAAATGGCGAATGTCGCTCGATAATGGGAATCCGGCATTGGCAGGATTGCTGATAAAGAAGGTGCTGTACGATGAAATGATATTCTGTCCGGGGGCCATTACGTCGGGCTTAATGCGGCCATCCCACGCAGGTCCTACCGCCGAGAAGGGAGTTCTTACGCCTTCTGTACCGTTGTTATAAACCTTGGTTTCGCCCAAATAGTTCACAAACCACGTGCGATAACCCGTTGCACCCACGCAAATAACGCTGGGAGCACTCGACGGCGAGTTAATACTGTGGGTGTTATCGCCCGCAGAAAGTGAGGGGTTAATGGCGTTATGGACGAACTCTCCCGATACGCGATACAGTTCGACATCGGCGTCAGAGCCTGTTAATTCAACCGAAATGGGGAGATGGGAAAGGCGTGCCGACGACGTGAGAACCCAGTCGGCGGCCGTCAATCCTGTGTCATAGCTGTCGGCATAAGCGGCTGCCGTAATGTAAAAACTGACGGTATCGATGAGCAAACTGTCCTTTATGGTTGAATCGGTAGCCGATAAAAGAGCCGAAAGCGTGTAGTTACGCGTAACGGGCGACTGGCCCGAGGGGTAGAATTTCAGCTGAAAAGCAAAGTCGGCTGAGGCGCGCGTAGTCACGCTCATCGTTTTACGCGAACTGCGTATAAACAGTCCTGACGATGCCATACCGACAGGTTTTCGGACATAATTAAGATTATGACCGTCGTTGCCTGCTGAAGAAACGATGATACGTCCCGGGCCAGAGAGCGAATCAAGCAGCTCATAATACAGTTGGTCGTCGCCGTGGAAGTCTTCCCTTGCGCCCTCACTGAAGTTGATTACACAGGGCTTTTGCCGTGCTTTTGCGTAATCAAATATATACTTAAAGCCCAGCGCATCCAGGGCATAAGTGTATTTATAGTAGTCGGCAGGGGCGATAAGGCTGGCATCTTCGGTTGTAGCGTTGGCCACAAAACACAGTTCGCTGTCATAGGCCACACCGCGATAGGGCGACATTACGCCCCCGCCTTCGGCTCCGCTACCTGCTGCAATGCCTGCCGTATGGGTGCCATGGGTCTGTATAAAGCCGTCGCGGGGATGGCCCAAAGCCAACAGCGCGTCGCGGCCCGTGTAATCACGGCCCACGGGTAACGTGCTGTTGAGGGTATCGGTAGCCAGCTGATCCCACATGGCACCGATGCGATAGCGCGACATATCGGCCGAAAAGAAGTTGGGATGAGTAAGGTCAAAGCCAATGTCTTGCACGCCAACAACCACGCCTTTCCCTGTATAGCCGTGAGGAAGAGCAAGTCCGGCGTGCACCTTATCAGAAGAAACGATGATGTTTGTTGTATCCATCAGTGCCTGACAACGCTTGCCGGCCTCGATGCGCACGATGGAAGGAGAAAGCGATAATGCCGACAACTGGTTCAAAGGAATGCTTGCAATAGCTAAGCTGCCGTTGTAATAGAGCACCTTTGCGCCGTGCAAGCGCAACACTTCCAGGCAATCATCCGTTCCCTTAACAAAGGCGGTTACCACCCTGTTTGACGGATTAAGGGCCTTTGCGCGATTAAAACGTGGCAACTGCTGCACGCTAAGGCAGGCTTCGCGCACCAACGGCGACAGCTTCTGCAAGGCCGGACGCTGGGCATTGATGCCAATTGAATATGAAAAAGCAAGGAAAAGAGCGAGGAGTTTTAAGACTTTTGACATAGGCTTTTGTCTATTTTATTCCACAAAAATATGCGTAGCTGGTCTAACAATACGGCTGCAAAGAAATAGGTCGAAATCAATACGACAGCACAAAATAATACTTGTGACCGGGACGATGAGGTAAGAAGGTAGCCGGAAAGGCCTTTATATAATTTGAAAAGCGAGGGCGAACAATTGAAAAGATAAACGGCAAAACACGACGCTGCCAGCATATTGACCCGTAAATTATGGAACGACAGACGCTGGAAAAAGAGGAAAAGCGAAATAGCTGCTACAATAACAGGCAGCGAAGTATTCTTATACCAGAAGAAACAGCCATCAGCATTGTTGTGCAAGATAGCCCTACCGCCCATAAAAGCAACGGCTATACACAATACAAAATAAGTGAAAAGGTAAAACCATCGTGGCAGATGGGTGATACGATGCCCATATAACCGGAGCCAGCGGCCAACGAAATACAGGAAGATAAAGGTAAAAACAGAATCGCCTTCACTGCCCCAAAGCCGGCTGTTTTCATACCATCCGAAGATGCTTTGCACAAGTGCGTACAGCACGATAACGATGAGAAGGGGTGTGCCTGCCGGCCATTTGGCATGATGATGATGGAGGTATTCTATCACTTTATTGAGCGCAGGCGATAGCAAATAGAGCAGCAGGTAAGACCGTGCAAACCAGTAAGGGTCCATGATAACGAGGTGCGCAACAAACCTTGGCGTCGGAGGCAGCTCAGGATCGAAGAATAATGAAACAAAATAAAGCGCAAAAGTAAAGAAATATATTTGAAAAAGGTAACCTGCAAG
>CALIIG010000300.1 GCA_938018155.1 uncultured Prevotella sp. | reverse complement strand
AAGCCACATGGCAGCGCGGGACGTTTTGTTGGGGCGAGGGCGGAGGGAAAGGAGGTTGTATATCAATGGCAATTGGGCAATAGTGTGTTCCTTTCTTTCTGATAACCCATTCAATAGCAGAGGCATGTAGAATGACCTGGCATCAATGACGTTTTCGTGGTTTCATACTGATGAGCGGCACAAGCATTTCCTCCATCGAAATGCCTCCGTGCTGGAAGGTGTCCTTATAATAAGATACGTAATAGTTGTAGTTGTTGGGATAGGCAAAGAATAAGTTGCCCGTGGCAAAGACGTAGCTTGTGCTTACGTTGGGCGACGGCAGCCAGGCTTTTCGCGGCTCTTTAATGGCAAAAACCTCTTTCGAATTATAGTTCAGGCTCTTGCCCAACTTATATCGAAGATTGGTGTTGGTATTGCGGTCGCCTATAATTTTAACGGGTTTCGAACAGCGAATTGAGCCGTGATCGGTCGTAAGAATGACGTGATAGTTGCTTTCTGCCAATCGTTTAAACAGGTCGGACATGACAGAATGGCGGAACCAGCTTTGTGTAATGCTTCGGTAAGCACTTTCATTATTAGCCAGCTCGCGCACCATTTTCGATTCGGTGCGTGCGTGCGACAGCATATCGATAAAGTTGATAACCACCACGTTCAGGTCGTTATCGTGCAGCGTGTTATATTGTTGAAGCAGCTTCTCGGCGGCGGCCGAGTCGTTTATTTTGTGGTAACTGAACTTGTCGTGACGCCGATAACGCTCAATCTGTGTGCGTATTAAGGGTTCTTCATTCAGGTTTTTTCCTTCCTCCTCGTCTTCGTCAACCCACAGCTCGGGGAACATAGAGGCTATCTTGTTAGGCATTAATCCGCTGAAGATGGCGTTGCGTGCGTATTGCGTTGCCGTCGGGAGGATTGACATATACATGTCTTCTTCGATGTCGAACTGGTCGCCGATTTCCTGCGCCAGCGTGCGCCACTGGTCCCATCGAAAGTTATCAATCACAATTAAAAAAACCTTTTCGCCACGGCTTATGGCCGGGAACACCTTTTCTTTAAATATGTCGGTGCTCATCGTCGGCCTTATATCGGCATCGTCTTGATGTTGATTTCTGGCTGCTGCGGCATGTTTAACGTCGAACGTTTCCATCCATTTCATGTAATTATTCCGGATGTATCGGGCAAACCCGTTGTCGGCTTCGTCCTTCTGCATTTGCAGCATGCCCGCCATATCGCTGTTGGCCGAACTCAGCTCTACCTCCCAGTGTACCAATCGTTTGTAAATATCCTTCCAGCCCTCGTAGCTGTTACAGTTGGCAATTTGCATGGAAAGCTGCTGATATTCCTGCTGGTAGCCGCTTTGTGTAACCTCGGTAACGATTTCCCTGCGGTGAATATTCTTCTTCAAAGTCAGCAATATTTGGCTCGGATTAACGGGTTTTATCAGGTAGTCGGCTATTTTAGAACCAATGGCCTGTTCCATAATGTCCTCTTCTTCGCTCTGGTAACCATCACCACAGGGGTTTGAGGCTGTATCTCTTTCACCCTTTGCAGGGTTTCAAGGCCCGTTAATCCCGGCATCATTTCGTCGAGCATCACGAGGTCGAACGTGCGTTTCCTACACTCGTCAATGGCGTCAGCACCGTTGCTTACGGTGGTAACGTCGTACCCTTTCTTTTCAAGGAAGATGACATGGCCCTTTAAAAGCTCAATCTCATCGTCGGCCCAAAGTATAAATCCGTTGCTCATGGTTGTTTAAAATCCGTCAAAATCAAAGTATTCATCGTCGAGTTCGTATGTCTTCGACGTTGTTTTTTTCTCAGTTTTCCTGTTGTTTTTCTTCTCGGCTTTACCCTTTGCCGTGTCAGGCTGTGGCGTTTTGCTGTTGTTTTTTGCTGCTTTAGTCTTGCCTTTTGGGGTGTTGGGCGCGGCTGTCTTGCCCTTTGTAACGGCAGGTTTACCCGTAGCAGGCGGTATGGGTATTACGGTTTCGCCTGGTGTCGCCGATGGCTGCGTGCCATGTGCAGGAGCTTCGGGCATGTCGTCAAAAATGATGTCGGCCCCGTTGGTAATCACAGGCTGCATGGGTTCGGGTGCTTGTGGGGCAGGCTGAACGGGAGCAGATTTGGGTGCCGGCGTCGTTATCTTCGGGCGTGGCACGTTTATAGGTTGTGGCTTTACGGGTGCAGCAGGTTGCCCGGGCACAATCATGTTGCCTTCGAGCTTGCCTTTTGTAGCAGGAATATCGAACGGAACATCTATCGTTGTACCTTTTGACGACTTCTGATTTTGGCTGTCGGCAGGCATAACCGTGGTGTCTTCGGCCGGCTCTGCTGTTGTTTTGTCAGCATCGTTTGGCACAACGGTACTCGCTGGTGCGGCAGGTTCGTCGTTCGAAATAAACGTATCGTTCAGATAATTATCAATGTCACTTTCGGTTATTGGCTCGTCGTTCTTCGTGGTGGGTTGCGTAACAATTTCGTCAGGCTCGGTTAAAAGCCGGAACGTTGAAACCTTAAGCGGAGCAAAATGTTTGTTATAGAACCGGGCATATTCGTCATAACTGTATGCCGTACCAAGCAAAGGCAGGTTTTCATGGCTGATCATTACGGGGCGGGCACGCTTTACAAGCGATGCGATAGCCTGCTGCTTGACAAGCCCTCGCGCGTATTGCAGAGCCTCATCATAGTTTCTGAAGCCTGTAATTTGCATGCGGTTTACACCGTTGGCCTCTTCAATGCTCATATCAAAATTGCGTACAGGGAAGTTCGTAAAATTGTAACGGGCTATCTGAAACAGCAGTTTGTTTTCACTTACTGAATCGGGATTATACACCCACATAAACGTAAAGCCGGTGTTCCGCTCGTTAGAAAGTTTCTTCTGACGGGTGGCAGTGCTGTCACTTAACGTCACACTTCGTCTGCTCCATACGTCTCCGATATCAAACTTGCCGCCGCGAAGCCGTCGCCCTTCTCTCACACCGTTGATAATCATGCCCGCCATTTCGGCCAGCTTACTTTGCGGAAAGTCCTTCACCAACGTCTGCATGTCGTCTAAACATGCCTGTGCATCGCCACTGTTCAGCTTGCTGAGGCCGTTGATAAATATAAATTTGTCGCGGTTCGCACCCTG
>CALIIG010000299.1 GCA_938018155.1 uncultured Prevotella sp. | reverse complement strand
CACCATGATAGGATTATTAAGGTGAAGAGGTTCGATGAAAGCTTCCCTATTTTGTTTTGAAAATAAACTCATTTTGAAACCTTTTATAACTGTTTAAACATCATTTTTTATTCAGGAAATTGATGTATTGTCCTAATCCTTTTTCCTTATCGGCCATCATTTCAGCCACTCCATTTGATGTCAATGTGGCACCAGTTACCGCATCTACTTGCGTTTTGGGGGCTGTAACTTTCTTTTGAACCGATAGTGCTATGACCTTACGGTTCCCTTTTACAAAAAGATCTTTGCCTCTAAATTGCTCTTGCCATTTTCGGTTATCTTTTATTTCTGCACCCAATCCTGCCGTTTCGCTTTCATGATTAAAGTAAGCACCAAACACCGTTGTCTTGTCATCGTTTACTGCTATGAATCCATTAATACCACCCCAAAGGCCCATACCCTTAACCGTAAACACATATTTGGTTTTACCATTTACTTTAAAGGTATAAATCGTGCCATTATGAAACTTCTTCTCCGACACGAGCATCTTGTTGTAATCAGCCTCTGCCGTAGCATTGTCTAAATTGCGAATGTTCAAGCTACACAGGATTTGCTTCTTCTGATCCAATGCTACATTAGCATCTTGCATAGGTCTTAACACCTGATAGACAAAGGCTAAAAGGAAAGCAACAACTACTACAATGACAATAGAATAAATTATAGTGTACGAATTACTATTTGTTTTCATACTCCGTTTTCTTAATCAATTACCTTACTTCGTTTGGCCCGTTTTGTAATATTTCTTTGCACAACACAATAGTCAATAAGTGGTGTAATCACATTTCCAAAGAAAATTGCAAGCATCATTCCTTCGGGATAGCCCGGATTCATCACCCTTACGATAAGTGCCATAGCACCTACAATAAATCCATAAATCCACTTACCCGTTTCCGTTCGCGCTGATGTTACAGGGTCGGTAGCCATAAAAACGGCACCAAAACAGAAGCCACCGAGGATAAGATGCTCCCACCATTTCACGGACGATTCGCCTGTTATCTGAAACAAAATGGCCATCAACGAACCACCTAAAAACACACTAAACATGGTTTTCCAACTGGCAATTCCAGTCCACAGCAGAATAACGGCTCCAATAGCAATAGCTATTACCGATGTTTCGCCTACAGAACCCGGCATTAACCCCACTATCATGTCCCAGACACTATTGCTAAAAGGTGTATGCTGTGCAATGTGTGCCAGCGGAGTTGCCATTGTAAAGCCATCGGATAAATTATTTCCAAGTCCGAGAATACTGTCCTTAACCACCCACACCGTGTCTCCTGTCATCTTGCTTGGATACGAGAAAAACAGAAACATTCGGGCACCAATGGCTACATTTACAAAGTTCATGCCCGTACCTCCAAATATTTCTTTGCAGAAAATTACAGAGAAAGCTACTGCCAATGCCAGCATCCATAAAGGTGTTGTAACGGGTATTATCAATGGAATTATCATACCAGTCACCAGGTATCCTTCCTGTATTTCTTCGCCTTTCCATTGTGCCCAGGCAAACTCAATTCCCAATCCTACGATATAGCTGACAAGCAACTTAGGCAAAACAGCGAGGAAACCAAAGAAGAAAACAGACCAAAATGAGGCTGTTTCAAGCGCATTTGCAGCCAGATAATTCTGGTATCCTACATTGTACATGCCAAAAAGTAGCACAGGTAACAACGCAATGTCAACGAAACTCATTATGCGTTTCGAATCAATTGCATCATGAATGGAAACTCCACTTTGTGATGTGGTATTCGGAACAAACAAGAATGTTTCAAAACCATCATAAATACTTTTGAAAGCGTGCAGCCTACCGCCCTCTTCAAAATTAGGTTTTATCTTGTCAAGATAACTTTTTAATGCTCTCATTATTATAATATAAGACTGGAGATTATTTTTTGATTACGCATTCTCTTTTCTGAGAATATCTAAACCTTTCCTCACAATTTCCTGTAAAGGAAGCTTTGAACTATCAACAAATTCAGCCAAAGCAAAGTCTTCTGGTGCCACTTCGTAAATACCAAGTTCCTCCTGACGGTCAATATTTCCGCTTATAATGGCTTTAATTAAGTATTCAGCGTAAATGTCCATTGGCAATACTCTATCGTATTCGCCACTCATAATCATATGCCTTTCACCGCCTTTAATACGTGCATCGAGGTCATATTGTCTGCCCTTAAAGAGCCACGACAGATACGAACGGCTGGCCGAGAACTCACGGGTACGGGGCATAATCCATCCCAGCATTTCGTCGGCATTGTCTCCTTCAGGAATAACAGTAACCTCTGATGTATATGCACCCAAAAATCCATCAATGCTATCTTTACGTCCAGTTAATGGATTTCCGTTCAAAATACGAATATGTTCTGTTGCGTTAAGCTTGTCTTGCAAAATGTCTCCCAGCTTCGTTCCTACCAAAACATCCGAATATGACGGACCTATTACCTGGCTACCAGCCACAGCTATCGTCCTTGTCAGGTCTACTTTACCCGTTAGGAACAAACGCCCAATGAAGATAACAGCTGTCGGATCAACCGTCCAAACAACGTCTCCCTTATTAACTGGTGCAATATGATTGATTTGAACACCCACGTTTCCTGCCGGACACGGTCCGTCAAATACATTCAGGTCAACATCTGTTACATTCGTTAATATATCCGCAGTCTGATGACTTCCTACGCCAAGATGCACCTTTGCTATTCGTGACAATGCCTGTAACCCTATAACAAAAGCCTGCTCTTTGCCCTCGAGTTCATATTCAAAGTCGCCTGCCAGCGGCATATCTCTCAAAGCTGATACAAATATTCCCTTAGGTTTTGTATCGGGAGTTGTTGATATAGCATAAGGCAACTGGTTGATATAACCAAACAATCCTGCATCCAAAAGCTTGTTTTTAACTTCTTCAGACTTACCAAAATGACTTGTCAGATTATTCCAAAGCGTCTTGCGACGATGCACAAAACTAGCCTTTGATACACGGAAAAAGAAATCTTCGTCTTTAACTTCAACTAAAGGTTGCTTACGGCGTGTCATCTTCAAAATAGCTGAGTCAACATTAGGTGCTGGCACAAAAACTGTACGAGGGACAACGAA
>CALIIG010000298.1 GCA_938018155.1 uncultured Prevotella sp. | reverse complement strand
AGGGCCTCTTTTTCTTATTTGCTAATGACAGGAACAACTCATGAATTGTATACATATTACATCACTCGACGATGCCGGGCTTGAGCCTTACTGTCGTATGACCGAGCCACAGCTCCGCAACAAGCTGCACGTTGATTGCGGATTGTTTGTAGCAGAAAGCCCGAAGGTTATTGCCGTTGCGTTGCAGGCAGGGTACGAACCCGTTTCGCTGTTGTGTGAAGAACGGCATATTGACGGCGACGCTTCGGCCGTTATTGCGGCCTGTGGTGATATTCCCGTGTATACAGGCAAGCGTGAAGTGCTGGCAAAGCTGACGGGCTATACGCTCACGCGTGGCGTATTGTGTGCCATGCGACGTAAGGTTTTACCTGCAGTTGAGGCTGTTTGTAAGGACGCTTCGCGCGTAGTAGTAATAGATGCCGTGACCGATACGACCAACATTGGTGCTATTTTCAGAGCCGCTGCCGCCCTGGGCATTGACGGTGTATTGCTTACACGCGATACGTGCGACCCGTTAAACCGCCGCGCCATCAGGGTATCGATGGGTTCGGTATTTCTTGTTCCATGGACGTGGATTGACAAACCTGTGGAGAGTTTGCGCCAGCAGGGTTTTAAAACAGTGGCTATGGCTCTTACTGACAGGTCGGTATTGCTTGACAACGCTGCCCTGAAGGCAGAACCCCGTTTGGCTATTGTGATGGGAACAGAGGGCGACGGGCTTTCCCACAACATCATTACCACGTGCGATTATGTGGCCAGAATACCGATGAAACACGGCGTCGACTCGCTCAATGTGGCTGCAGCGGCGGCCGTTGCCTTTTGGGAACTGTGCAAACCCGCGCCGTAAAGAACACACGAAGAAATAATAAGGTGAGACGGAATGTGCCTTTCACCTTTCTTAAACACATCGTAAAGCCGTCATTAGGCTTATTTCCCTAACTTTGCAGGAGGATATAAATTCAGGATAACAACACATGAAGAAACTTTTAATTATGCTTTATATGCTGGCCCTTGTTGCCAGTGTAAAAGCCCGGCAGCACGATAACATCATTGGCCATTGGACGGGAACATGGGCTACGGCCATGCAAACGCCAACGCGTGCCTTTATGCCTTATAACAACGATATGTCTGACAGGTCGGTGCGCCAGATTGTAAAGGTATCGGCAGGAGGAGATATTTTAAGGCTCCAGCTGTCGGATATATTTTCAAAAACTCCTGTAGTAATTAAGTCAGTATATATTGCTCATGCTCTCGATTCTTGTCGTATTGACGTCCCAAGTGCGCATTATCTGCACTTCAATGGTCAGGAAAGGGTGACAATTGACGCCGGCAAGTCGGTTTATTCGGATGGCGAACGCTTTCCTTTAAAAGCTGGCGAGTTGCTGGCTATTACAATAAACTATGAGCGTGCACCCCGTATTCCCACGGTGCACATGGGATCGCGAACCACGTCGTATATCATGAAGGGTGTTACAGTACCGCAGACTGATTTTGCGCGTGCGTTTAAATATGAAAAGTGGTTCAACATAGCCGCCATAGAAGTATATGCTGCCGATGTGCGCACATTTGCCATATTGGGGAACAGTATTACCGATGGAAAAGGCTCAACAACCAACCGGCAAGACCGCTGGCCAGACGAAATGAGCTTTTATTTAAACGAGGTTTACGGTCGTGAACAGCAGCGTCGCGACGGCAAGAAACACGAATATGGTGTACTTAACCTTGGTATCGGGAACAATCGCGTGCTTAGTGTGGGGCTGGGAGAGGCTGCCATTAATCGCTTTGACCGCGATATTCTCGGACAACATGGCGTAACCGATGTGATTATTTTTGAAGGAATTAACGATATTGGCACTACAGACGCCTCGCTTTCGATGGCCAAAAGGCTCATAGAAGCATATAAATTGATGATAGAAAAAAGCCGTAAGGCAAACCTTCGTGTATGGCTTGCCACGATAACACCGATGAAAGGGTCGGCCTATTACAGCGTAAAGCACGAAATGTGCCGCCGCATTGTAAACGAGTGGGTGCGCACACAGCGGATTGCTGACGGCTATCTCGACTTTGATAAACTGATGCGTGATTCGGCCGATAAGCTGGCATTGCAGCCCCAATGGCATCTGAAAGACTGTCTTCATCCTAATGCTGAAGGGTACAAAGAGATGGGCAGGTATGCCGCCGACTTCTTTATGAAACAATAATATCAGAATGTAATTTGTGCAATAAGTGAAAAGATAGTAACTTTGCATATCATAACAACAAACATCTAAAAACGTAATATTATGGCAAAAAAAGCTTTATTGATGATTCTCGACGGATGGGGAATCGGAAAACATGACAAAGGTGATGTGATCTATAATACGCCAACCCCATATCTCGATCTGCTAAACGCAACCAGTCCACATTCACAACTGATGGCGTGTGGCGAAGATGTGGGTCTGCCTGCCGGCCAGATGGGTAACTCGGAAGTGGGCCATCTCAACATCGGTGCGGGCCGTATCGTATATCAGGACCTTGTAAAGATTAATAAAGCCTGTCAGACTGGCGACATCTTAAAGAACAAAGAGATAATAAATGCCTACAGCTATGCACAGAAAACAGGCAAGAAATTGCATATCATGGGCCTTACCTCTACCGGCGGTGTGCACTCTTCGTTGGACCATATGTTTAAGCTTCTTGAAATAGGCAGGGAGTACGGGCTGAAGAATGTTTTCGTACACTGCTTCATGGACGGGCGTGATACCGACCCGAAGAGTGGAAAAGGGTTCATTGCTGACGTTGAAAAGGTATGCAAAGAAAATGGTGCAAGTGTTGCAAGTATTATTGGACGTTTCTATGCGATGGACCGTGACAAGCGATGGAATCGTGTAAAAGAGGCTTACGATTTGCTCGTAGAGGGCAAGGGGAAACAGGCTGCCGACATGGTAAAGGCTATGGAGGAGAGCTATGCCGACGGCGTTACTGACGAGTTTGTGAAGGCTATTAATAACTCAACTGTTGACGGAACCATTCAGGAAGGCGATGTTATTATCTTCATCAACTTCCGCAACGACCGCGCCAGAGAGCTTACACAGGTGCTCACTCAGCAGGATATGCCTGAAGAAGGCATGCACACCATCAAGAACCTGCAATATTATTGTATGACGCCATATGATGCTGATTTTAAGGGCGTTCATATCTTATTCCCGAAGGAAAACGTGCAGGACACGCTGGGAGAATATCTGTCAAGGATGGGTAAAAAGCAGTTGCATACGGCTGAAACAGAAAAATATGCCCATGTAACCTTCTTCTTTAACGGAGGCCGTGAAGAGCCTTTTAAGAACGAAGACCGTATACTTGTGCCGTCTCCCAAAGTTGCCACATATGACCTTAAGCCCGAAATGAGCGCATTGGAAGTAAAGGAAAAGCTCATTGGTGCAATAAATACGCAAGAGTATGACTTTATTGTTGTAAACTTTGCCAATGGTGATATGGTGGGACATACGGGCGTTTATCATGCCATTGCCAAGGCCGTCTGGGCCGTTGACAACTGTGTAAAGGAAGTAATTGAGGCTGCCAAGGCCAATGATTACGAAGCTATTATCATTGCCGATCACGGTAATGCCGACCACGCTATTAATGAAGATGGCACGCCTAACACCGCACACTCGTTGAATCCCGTTCCTTTTATCTACGTTACTTCGAACAATTCGGCAACCGTTAAGGACGGTCGTCTGGCCGATGTAGCACCTTCTATCCTGCACATTATGGGGCTGGAGCAGCCTGCTGACATGACTGGGGAGGACCTGATAGAGGACAATAAATAAAATGTATTGCAGTCTTTGCAATGACAGGAAACTGCCAATGAAGTTCTTTTCAGGGCTGCATATTTAATGATTCCCCTCTGTTCGCAATCTCTTTTGACTGTTGACAGAGGGGTTTTTAAGTTTGAAAGTATATGGATGTTAAGATGGAAGATAGCTGGAGACGCTATTTGGGTGCAGAATTTGAGAAACAATATTTCATTAATCTCGCAGAATCGGTTCGTCAGGAATATCAGAACCATCGGTGTTTTCCACCAGGAAAGCAAATATTTAATGCCTTTAATCTGTGCCCTTTTGACAAGGTAAAAGTAGTGATTATTGGCCAGGATCCTTATCATGAGCCTGGTCAGGCGATGGGATTGAGCTTTTCGGTGCCTGCCGGTACGATGATTCCGCCTTCTCTTGTCAATATATTTAAGGAGATTCACGAAGATTCAGGTTCGCCGATACCACAAGACGGAGACCTTACGCGTTGGAGCAAACAGGGCGTTCTGCTTCTGAATGCCACGTTGACCGTAAGGGCACACGAAGCCAACAGTCATCAAAAGCTGGGGTGGAACCAGTTTACTGATGCGGCCATTAAGGCACTGTCTGACCATCGAAAGGGCATTGTTTATATGCTATGGGGAAGTTATGCACGCAGCAAACGATTTTTAATTGACCAGCAGCAGAATCTTATATTGGAGTCGGTACATCCTTCTCCGCTCTCAGCTAACCGCGGAGGATGGTTCGGTCAGCACCAGTTTTCGAGGTGTAATGCCTATTTAGAAAGAGAGGGCGTGACACCCATTCACTGGTAATCAGTTGTTACGGCATGCTTCATATTATACAAGTGGGCGACGTTTTGGTCTCGCCTGATGTTTTTACAGAAAAGTTTTGTTGTGACCTTTCAAAGTGCAAGGGGCGTTGTTGTATTGAGGGTGATGCCGGAGCACCTGTTACTCTTGATGAGATTGGACAAATGGAGGAATATGTTGAAAGCGTTTGGGAAGGCCTTTCTGCCTCGGCACAAAGCGTTATTGATAAGCAAGGTGTCGCTTATTCTGATGCCGAAGGAGACCTTGTAACCAGTATTGTCGGGGGGCGTGACTGCGTATTTACCTGCTATCACGATATAGAGGACGCAGCAGATGGGGCTACTATAAGTAACTGTTGCCTGTGTGCTTTCGACTGTGCTTTCCGTAAAGGCGATATATCATGGCAGAAACCCATTAGTTGTGCATTGTATCCTATTCGCGAAAAGCGTTTCCCGAACGGACTTACAGGTATTAATTATCATAGATGGGAGATATGTAGGGATGCAGTTGTCCTTGGCAAAAAACTCGATATGCTCTTGTATCAGTTTCTGGAAGAGCCGTTAATTCGCCGCTTTGGTCATGAATGGTATGAAGAATTATGTAGTGTAGCTGATAAGCTGAGGACAGAAGGGCTGATTTAGACAAGCGTCAAAATCAAATAAATGTTACCTCTTGCTCTTCGAAAATCATATGAATTATGGTGTAAACCGACAGTCTTAACTCCCTAATTTCTGTGTTCTTTCTTCTTGAAACGATGGTCTTAACTCCTTAACTCCAGTCTCCTTAACTCCTTATTCATTCCTTTCGATAATCGGAAGGGCTCATACCGACATGCTCTTTAAAGTATTTTCCAAAGAAGCTCTGATTGGGAAAGTTGAGTAAATCGGTAATTTCCTTAATGCTTTTAGTGGAATTTCTTAAGAGTACGCGCATTTCGAGAATCACATAATAGCTAATCCAGTCGTTGGGAGTTTTGTGGCTAACCATCCTGATGGTTTCGGCAAGATATTTCGATGATATATTCATTTGCAGTGCATACCAGCTTACACGGCGTTCGCGTTTGAAGTTACGCTGCACCAATTGTATAAACTTCGCAAATAAATCTTCGCCCCTTGTGTTGTGTTTTTTACTGTCTTGTAAGGTGTCCCAGAAGATACTTCCTGCATCATAAATGAATGCCTGAAGGAGCAGACGGATGGTATCGCGGCGGAAGCGACGTGATTCTTCGAATACTTTCTGACGCAAAAGGTGATAAAAGTTACGTATTCCTTTCATCTCTGACGGTCCTAAGGTAAATACAGGATGGGTTCGGGTGAATAGGAAAACCATGGAGAGATCACGTAAACCAGTAAGAACTTCTTGCACAAAATGTTCTGAAATAAGAACGGCAAAACCCTTGCAATTGGTGCTGACCGTACATTTATCAATGACTTGTCCTGCACTGACAATGATGCTGTTGTCGGTATTGGCTGTTTGTTGTATAGTGTCGACGGTATAACTTAGCTGCCCTTGTGTACAGATAACGATGAGAAAACACCGCATGTAATAGGGCTTTGAGGAGATGGAAAAAGTGGAAATGTCATCAATAAGTACCAGATCATTGTCAATAAAACAGCATGGTGTAGACTTCTTGATACCCTCGATAGTGATATTTCCCATTTCTTTATTCATATCTCAGTATAGTTTTGTTTCGGTTTTCCTTTAATATTGCTGCAAAGATAGTTATTTTTTCCTCTTGTCCCGATACAAAGTTTTAGAAATCGAAATAGTCTTCTTGTCCCATTTCTATTGCCTCTAAGGTTGTAAGTTGTTTCGGTTTGAAGTTTTTGTCACCAGTGATATGGATGGTGCTATAGCTGGAAATATTGAACAAAGGAAACGCCTGCTCATCCATCTCACCACTACAAATATATTGGATGTTACCGAAATTGATGCGTTCTCCGCGTCTGGCTTCGCGCAATGTGAGACGTAAAAAGCCGCGAAAGGCAGGATAAAATTCTTGGAAAATGCCCATATTATCGGTGTTAAACCATTCAAAAGTATGTATCTTCTTGATTTTAGGGGCTGTAAATCCGTTCTCAAAGGTTTTAAGATGCAGATTCTTTGTATCGTTAAAACTGTCGGCATGGGTCCATAATGCTGTATCAAACCAAACAGCTTTCCATGATGTATTGTGAGCCCGTCCATCAATAATCTCGCCACCGTTCAATGTTAACGAGCTGTTTGCACGACGACAAAGCCAGCTGTTATCGCTCGTATTGCAAAATGCTGTTCCTGTTTCGTCTGTGCCATAAAAGCTTACAGACAGTTGACGATGGTTGATTTCTGGAAAAGCAGGGGAGTAAACAGCTGCAATAACATTGCTATCAGAACGAAGATAAGGTGATACATCGAGCGTAATAGCAACGGGGTCGTTGTTATTTTCTTCTCTTAGAGGATAGAAAGAAGCCGTGCCGATATTACACTCGTTGATATAAATTTTCACCAATCCGGTCGTAGCAAAGGTTATAGAAGCCTTTTGAGGGCGACCGTTAAAAAGATAAGTACGACGAAACCACACGTGTGAAAGGCTGTCAGGCTGATGAATTGATATCCAATGGGTGTCGAATTCCTGTGCCGGGATAGTTAGTATGCCAGAGATTAACAGGAATAAGGTAAACAGTTTTCTCATTATATGTAGGTAACATACCGCAACAAAAAATCTTCCTGAGAGGGCCTGAGGTATAGCCTCTGCCTTTCTCAGGAAGACCGTTATAATCATAATGCTTTAAGCGTCTATATTAGCAAAAGCTGCGTTTTCTTCGATAAATTCGCGTCTTGGTTCAACATCGTCACCCATTAACATGGAGAAAATCTCATCGGCTTGAGCGGCATTTTCAATGGTTACTTGTTTTAACAGGCGTGTTTTCGGGTCCATTGTAGTTTCCCAAAGCTGCTCAGGGTTCATCTCTCCCAGTCCCTTGTATCGCTGTGTGTGTATGCTTTTGCCGTCTTCAGAACCGTCACCGTACTTGTCCAGGAACGCCTGACGCTGCTGTTCGTTGTAGCAATACTGGCTTACTTTGTTTTTAAACGTACATTTATACAATGGTGGGGTAGCGATATATAAGTGTCCTTCCTCAATGATTCTTGGCATAAAGCGGAAGAATAGCGTCATAATGAGTGTGTCAATGTGTGAGCCATCGACATCGGCATCGGTCATAATGATAATCTTATCATAGCGTAATTTGTCAATATTTGCTTCGCGATCGGCCTCACCTTCAACGCCAAAGCGTACGCCAATACTTTGTATAATGTTCATTACTGACTCGGCTTCGAATACACGATGCCATTGAACCTTCTCTACATTCAATATTTTTCCACGTAGCGGCAGGATGGCTTGTGTGTACCTGTCTCGCCCCTGCTTGGCTGAACCACCGGCTGAATCGCCCTCAACGAGGAAAATTTCGCAATCCTTTGGGTCTTTATTTGAGCAGTCTGCAAGTTTGCCGGGCAGGCCGCCACCGCTCATAACACTTTTGCGTTGTACGCTTTCGCGTGCCTTTCGTGCAGCTACACGTGCTGTTGCTGCAAGGATAACCTTCTCACAAATCATCTTGGCCTCAACAGGATGCTCCTCTAAATAGTCGGAGAGAGCCTGACCGACGGCCTGGTTTACAGCTCCTGTTACCTCACTGTTACCCAATTTTGTTTTGGTTTGTCCTTCAAATTGAGGTTCAGCTACCTTAATAGAGATTACTGCTGTAAGCCCTTCTCTAAAATCCTCGCCGGCGATTTCTATCTTAGCTTTCTCTATTTGTTTAGAGATTTGCGCATCGTTATCAGCATAGTTTTTCAGCACGCGGGTCAGTGCCTGACGAAAGCCAGTTACATGCGTTCCTCCTTCTATGGTATTGATATTGTTGACATATGAGTGCAAATTTTCAGAATAGTCAGTATTGTACATGATGGCAACCTCGATAGGAGTGCCTTGTTTTTCAGTCTTCAGATAAATAACATCGTCAAAAAGATGCTGGCGATGACGGTCAACATAACGTACAAATTCTTTCAGTCCATCTTTGGCATGGAATACCTCCTGGCGTGGTTTTCCCGATTCATCGTTATGTCGAAGATCCGTTAATGTAATCTTAATTCCTGCATTTAAGAACGCCAGCTCGCGCATTCTGCGTGCTATAATATCCCACTGAAAGACGGTAGTGGTAAAGATTGCCGGGTCAGGCCAGAACTGTTGGCGTGTTCCTTGCTTTGTAGTTTCGCCTATTATCTTTACAGGATAGAGCGGTTTCCCTTTCTCATATTCCTGTTGATAAATCTTGCCATCGCGGAAAACCTGTGACTTCATGTGTGAAGACAGGGCGTTAACACAGCTTACACCTACACCATGCAGACCGCCGCTGACCTTATACGAGCCTTTATCGAACTTTCCTCCTGCATGTAAAACAGTCATAACTACTTCGAGTGCACTCTTGTGTAACTTCTTGTGCTCGTCAACAGGAATGCCTCGTCCGTCGTCTTCTACAGTAACAGAGTTATCTTCATTAATAGTAACTTCAATATGATGACAGAAGCCTGCCATGGCCTCGTCGATAGAATTGTCTACCGTTTCGTTGATAAGATGGTGCAGACCCTTCTCACTGATGTCGCCAATATACATGGCCGGCCGTTTGCGCACAGCCTCAAGACCCTCCAATACCTGAATATTGGAGGCTGAATAATTGTCTGCCTGGTTCTGATTTTCTGCCATTTGTCTTCAATTATGTTAACTATGCAAAGATACAAAATTTCGCTGTAAATGAGAAATTATTCAATAAAAAAAGCCTCTTTGCAATGTTAGGATTCTTGTATAGTAACTGTATCCGTATAGCTTCCTGGTTCTTGTGGTGGGGGATGCTTTAAAATTTATTGAAACCTCTTATGGAGTATACATCAGCTTTATGGCTTTATGTTATAATTATCATATCGGGATGCCAGGGGAAAAGCGTAGTTTGATTGTAGGAAGAAATCAGGAAAGACATATACAAACAAAGGTCGCCAACTCATAAGAGTGCGACCTAATATCATAAATATCAGAATAATCAGACGACTATCCTAATTTGTTGACATGCAAAGCTAAACTCGACTTAAGATTGGCAGCTTTGTTAGCATGAATAATGTTAGTCTTAGCCAGTTTATCAAGCATCTTCTGAACAACAGGGAAAAGCTTTACAGCCTCGTCCTTATCTGTTGTTGCGCGCAGCTTACGAACAGCGTTACGCATAGTCTTAGCATAATATTTATTGTGCAAAGTCTTGACTTTCGTCTGACGAATTCTCTTAATTGATGATTTGTGATTTGCCATCTTAAATTCTTCTTATTATTTTCTTGTTGTAGTCCCTAGCAGAGTCGAACTGCTCTTTAGAGAATGAAAATCTCTCGTCCTAACCGATAGACGAAGGGACCTTAAACCTATTTTGCGGATGCAAAGGTAGTACATTTTTAAACTTCATCCAAATTTTATATGAGTTATTTTATGTAGTAGCATGCTTTTTTGTATTTTTGCGTTAAAATGGAAGCCAGGAGTCGTGCTATTGTATTGCGGGCATTGAGATATGGTGATGCCCAAATGATTGTAGACTTGTTTACTCGTGAACAGGGACGCTTATCGTTTATATGCCGACTCCCCAAAACATCGAAGGGACGGATTAAGAAGCAATTTTTTCAATCGCTGAGCATTCTCGATATCGTTTTCGACTATCGTACGAATCAAAACCTGCAGCATTTCAAAGATATAAGATTGGCACAACCGTTTATTTCCATACCTTTTGATGCAGGGAAATTATCAATATTACTTTTCCTTTCCGAGTTTCTCAGTTATTCGCTACGCAATGAACAGCATAACGAACAATTGTATAGTTATGTAGAAAACAGTTTGATGTGGCTGGACAATGCCCAGGAAAGATTTGCTAATTTCCATTTGGTTTTCATGATCAGACTATCTATGTTTATCGGTTTTTTCCCTAATCTCGATGATTTTCACGATGGTTGGTGGTTCGATTTGCGAAATGGAAGTTTCTCGTCAGTCCAGCCTTTACATCCCGATTATCTCGAACCTGTTCATGCAAAAGAGATGCATAGCCTCATGCGTATGACTTATGAGAACATGCACCTCTTCAGAATGAATAGAGAACAACGTAATCGTTGTACCGATATTATACTTTATTATTATAGGCTTCACGTGCCTGGCTTCCCACAACTCCGTTCACTTGATGTTGTAAAGGCTCTTTCCTAATCTCGTATGATAAGGCTTTTTGCTGCTGTATTTCAACTGTCAGCATAGTTCTCCAGCGTGATGAAGAGCGTGCTATACAACTTAAGCCAGCAGTTGCCTTACAATAGTTGATATGGTTTTACCATCGGCCTGCCCAGCCATTTGCTTAGAAGCCAGCCCCATTACTTTCCCCATATCTTTCATTGTAGAGGCTCCTGTTTGTGCAATAATGTCGTTAATGCGAGCCTTAATCTCTTCTTCTGTGAGTGGTTGGGGTAGGTATTGTTTAATGATTTTTACCTGCGCCAGCTCCTCTTCTGCCAATTCTGCACGTCCGGCCTTTTGATATACCTCTGCACTTTCTTCACCTTGCTTGGCTAATTTTTGCAGAATCTTCATGGCTGCATCATCTTCGAGCGTATCGTTTGCGCCAGGAGCAGTCTTGGCTTCAAGAAAAACCTTCTTAATATTACGCAGTGCTTCTAATCGAACTTTGTCGTGAGCCTTCATAGCTTCGCGAATATCTTTGCTAACTTGTTCAAATAATGCCATAGTTATGCGTTTATAGTTATAAACAGATTATTCTTTTATACCTTATTTATATTATGAGAAACTGATAACCCCCTGTACAGTTTCACCCGGCTTCTCCTTGCTTTCCGATTCTTCTTTAACGTTATGAGTTAAATTTCGTATTTCTTCAAGCTTTTGCCGTGTGCGGCTATATGTGGGCGTGTTCTCTATTGCAAGTATAACGTCTTCATTGTCAAGGTCGGTCTGACTGAATATATAGATATGTGGTCTGCGCTTATGTTGTGTGTTGCTGTTGTCACTACCATAGTATCGTTCTCGTCTGTTGCCACGCTCTGCTGCAATTTCTTCTTCTTCGGCAATGCGGTCAACTTCTTCTTGTGTGCGCTTGTTGTGCCTGTCAACAGGTTCTACATCTTCAATGCCGAAACCGGTAGCAAGAATAGTTATCTTCACTTTTTTTCCCAGTTCCAGGTCTGTCGCGAGTCCCCATTTTATTTCGAAGTCTTTGCTAAACTTCGCCATGAAGTCATTGATATCGTTCATTTCCTCCATCAGCAACCCCTGTTGTTCTTTGTTTTCGCTGGCGAAAGTGATGGAAAGCAGTATTTTTTTCGAGTTAAAGACATTGTTGTCATTTAACAATGGCGAGTTTAAGGCATCGTCGATAGCTTTCTTTACACGCCCCTCACCTTCTCCATAGCCCGTACTCATGATGGCAACACCACCGTCTTCCAAAACGGTTTTCACATCTTTGAAGTCGAGGTTTATTATTCCGTGTTCTGTGATAATCTCAGCAATACTCTTGGCAGCCACACTCAGCGTATCGTCAGCTTTGGCGAATGCGCCAAGAACGGTGAGGTCCGGATATATTTCACGAAGTCGCTCATTGTTGATAACGAGCAGGGCATCCACATGTTTAGCCATCTCTTCTACACCGTCAAGAGCCTGGTCTATCTTCTTCGGGCCTTCAAAACGAAAGGGTATTGTAACAATGCCTACGGTGAGGATACCCATATCTTTGCTTGCCTGGGCAATGACAGGAGCTGCTCCTGTTCCCGTTCCTCCGCCCATACCGGCTGTAATAAACGTCATTTTCGTGCCGTCATCCAGCATACGACGAATGTCTTCAATGCTCTCCATTGCAGCTTCGCGGGCACGTTCAGGACGGTTGCCGGCACCAAGACCTTCCTTGCCTAATTGCAGATGAACAGGTACCGGAGAATCGTTTAATGCTTGTACATCTGTGTTACAGAGCACAAATGACACGTCATGGATACCTTGTTTATACATGTGATTGACGGCGTTTCCACCACCTCCGCCAACACCTATCACCTTAATGATACTGTTTTGAACCTTGGGCGAGACGATCTCAAGGATTCCGGATTTTAGGTTTTCTGTATTTTTGTCTGACATAATATGATAGCTTAATAAAATGGCAAAATTTTTAACTTTTAGTCTTCATCCTCAGCAACCATCTTCTTGCCGAAGTTCTTCAGGTTCGACAACGTTCTGTGAAGCCATGAATTTTTACGTCTTTCTTCGCGCAGGCGTTCTAATTCCTCTTCTTCAGCTCTTAGTCTTTCCTCTTCTTCCTGCTGTTTTTTACGGCGTGCTTCTTCCTCGGCTTGTTTCTCGGCTTCCGTCTGCACGATACCTCTACCCGTAGTTTCGGTAATAGGACGAGGCTCTTTGTGCAGCTCTGCCGTTGAAAGAGCTGCATTTTTCTCTTCATTTTCCTCAAACAGGTCACCCTTAATCTGGCCGCCAGCACAGCTCATGTCGCCCTTTGCAAGCAGTCCGAGCACAGTGCACATTGTGCCATCCTTGGCATTTATGGCAGCATTGTTTGAATTGACAGCATGCAAAGTAGTCTTTGCAATTCTTATTTTTTCAATGTGTGTACACCTGCGGAATGCCTGTTCTATGCCTTTAAGGTTTGCTCCGCCACCAGTAAGGATAATACCTCCCAGCAGTTTGTCGGTATATTCAGCGGGTACCTGTGACCAGGCATTTTCAATAATCTCCAGAGTGCGCGCCTCAACGATATTGATAAACTTGCTTTCCTCTATGGTCCTGCCGTCGCTGACGGTAAGCATTTTGTCATTGTCTATATCGTTTATATCGGTATAGGCACTGGCATATTTCAGTTTTAGCTCTTCGGCTTCCTGCTCATCTGTCTGCAGGCTTGCAATGTCTTTTGTAATATTGTTGCCTCCTAACGGAATGACAACTAAGTATCGAAGAATATTCTTATAGTAAACACATACCGTTGTTGTTTCTGCGCCGAGGTCGACAAGCACGCATCCTGTACGCCGTTCAACATCGGTAAGAACACTGTCGGCCAGTGCCAGCGGTGACAGATACATCTCAGCAATGGCAATACCTGCATTGTTAAAGCATTTGTTGATGTTCTTATAGAAATTCTTTTTCCACAGAATATTCAGGAAGTTTCCTTCCAAACGATGGCACTGTATGCCTACAGTCTCGAGCTGATACTGATTGTCAACCTTATACTCTTCTGTAATAGCGTCGAGTATTTCCTGCTCCGGATATTGCATGCTGCGGTTTGAATCCATCAGCTCATTAATCATATTCTGGCTTACAATAGTATCATCAGGCAGTTCCTTAACGATAACATTCTTAACGCTTTTTATGGATTTTCCGCCTACACCAACGTAAACTTGTACGATTTTTGTTTTGAGAATGTTCTCCAGTTTCTTAACTATATTAATTAGGGCCTGAACCGTTTTGTCAACATTATACACAACGCCTTTGCTGATACATGAGGCTGAATCTTCTTTGACAACGGCGAGAACGCTGATACTGCCGTCAAGATTCTTCCTTCCTGCAATGCCTGTTATCTTGGATGAACCAAGCTCTATTGCTACTATAAATTCTGCCATAGCTTATATTCTGTTATCAATTCGTTATTCGTTTCTTGCATATAATCTGGTTGTCAAATTCAATATCGATGTACGAATATTTGTTCCATCCGGCCTGCGACAATCCGTATTTGTAAAACATTTCGAGGCGGTGCATTTTCTTGTTCACATAATCGGTAATGAGCTTATCCCGTTCTGCCGCATGCTTTGTTTCGGGAAGCTGGCCAATGTATATAATATGGTTTCCTACTCGTGGTACAAGTTCTATTCCCTTATTGGGCAAAACGTTTATTTGTTCTATTTGTCTGTTCCACAAATCGTTGGCCATAAGAGCCCTGCCTACGTATGCAATGTAGTTGCGGGCAAACCATGGATTAATGTATCCGGTGGCAACAATCAGATCGCTTGTATACTTCGAGTTAGGCATAATACTGTTGTTATCGTCGAGATAATAATCGTCGCCGTTTACCGATTTAATACGCAGGTTGGGCATGCGCTGCGTTAATGTAATGAAAACCTGCCCGTCTTCGGTTTTATAACATTGTGCTGTTTTTACAAAAGAACTTTGTTTCAGCACGTCTTCTATGTTGCGTGTGTTGATTCGTGCCGTTGGCTTCGACATCGGGTAGAGGTGTAGTTTCTCCAACCTGGCCTTTACTTCGGGCGTTGTTATGAACCCGTTGGTTGCCTCATCCTGTATGTCTATGTTTACCTTGCTGCAAGCACGAACCGTTTCATCGGGTTTATTAAACGCGGTGAAAGCAGCTATAAGGTATGCACCAAGAGCGATGTCGCACGTTAACAGCAATGTTTTTTTCCAACTGAAACGCATGAAAAACTTACGGGTACAGTTATTATTTTTTCTCTTCTATGATGTGGGTTATCTGTGGTACATAGTTATCGAGGTCGCCTGCACCCAGTGTAATGAGCACGTCAAAATCGCGATTCTTCACCAAATCCGGCACATCGTCTTTCTTAATCATACTTTTTTCTACGCCCGGTTTCAGATTATCGTAGATGAGTTTCGACGTAACACCCTCGATAGGAAGCTCCCGGGCCGGATAAATTTCGGTGAGGATAACCTCGTCGATGTGGCTTAGTGCCTCGGCAAAATCCTTATAAAAGTCGCGCGTTCTTGTATAAAGATGGGGCTGGAAAATTACGGTTATCTTCCTATTCTTGTACAGTTCCTTCAGACTTTTGGCGCATTGCAGAATCTCTTTGGGGTGATGGGCGTAATCTGAAAGAAATACATGGCGGTCGTTTCTTATCTTAAAGTCGAACCTGCGGTCCACACCGTGGTAGGTTTCCATGCCATATTTCAGTTCCCCGGCAGTGCAACCGTTGAGCTGTGCCATCGCCATCGCAGCTACTCCGTTCTCTATATTGATAGGAATTGGCTGCCCGAGCCTTACACCTTTTATACATTCAACGGGCGAAATAAAGTCGAAAGTAATTTCCCCGTTTTCAATAATGATGTTCTCTGCATGAAAGTCACCGGAATCCCTGCTGTAAGTATAGGTCTTTACGCCCTCCTGAACGTTGGGCCTCATCTCTAAGTTTGTATGAATGATAAGGGCACCGCCGGGCTGGATTAGTTCTGTATAGTGGCGGAAACTCTCAAGATAAGCCTCCCTGGTACCATAAATATCAAGATGGTCGGGGTCGGTAGAGGTGATAACACT
Organism: uncultured Prevotella sp.; assembly: GCA_938018155.1. GTDB lineage: Bacteria > Bacteroidota > Bacteroidia > Bacteroidales > Bacteroidaceae > Prevotella. Next base: position 6,699 of record CALIIG010000298.1, on the reverse strand, counting down.
CATCCATGGACGCAGCCAGTGGAAAGAGCGGTCGAACTCGTCGGCCTCAATAACCACGTAGTCGCTATGGTCTGACAGGATATAGTTGGTGCCGTAGTTCTTCGATATTCCTCCCAAAAAGGCATTACAATCGATGTGGCTTTGGTGCATGATATGCGCGCACATGGTCGATGTAGTGGTCTTGCCATGCGTGCCGGCTACACACAAACCCTTGTGCGTGCGCGTCAGCGTTCCGAGCACCTGCGCGCGTTTTTGTATCTCAAAACCGTTCTCACGGAAGTAACACAGCTCCTTATGGGTAGCCGGAATAGCGGGGGTATAGACAACCAGACAGGAAGCCTTGTCGCGGCATGCCTGCGGAATTTCGTCCACATTCTCGTCATAATGAATCACCATGCCTTCCTTTTCCAGCTGTCGTGTCAGCACCGATGGTGTCTTATCATATCCTGCAACAACAACCCCTCTGCCTATAAAGTATCGGGCCAGGGCACTCATGCCTATACCACCAGCTCCTACAAAATAAACGGCCTTAATATCTTTCAGTTCCATTTCTTAACTTGGTTTCTTCTTTTTGTTTTACACTGTTCCTGCGTTTTTGTCTATTTCTCGCCCCGGGCCAGCTTTACAACCTCGTCGGCAATGACCTCGGCCGAGTTTCTTAGTGCCAGCTTAAGGATGTTTTCGTGAAGCGATTCGAGCTTGGAGCTGTTGTTGACAATGTCGAGTGCCGTTGTAAGCAGCGTGTCAGGAGCATCAGAATCTTTAACGTACACGGCGGCATCCTTGTCAACCAGTGCCATGGTGTTCTTGGTCTGGTGGTCTTCGGCCACATTCGGACTGGGCACAAGCACTACGGGTTGCCCTATAAGGCAGAACTCGCTGATGGAGCTTGCCCCGGCACGGCTGATGACAAGGTCGGCCGATTTGTATGCTGTGCCCATATCACTTATAAAGTCAAGCACCTTTAAATTGGGCAGTTCGCCGTACGCCCTAACGGCAGCGGCCATCTCTTCGTAGTAGTATTTTCCCGTCTGCCAGATAAATTGTACGTCCGATTGTTTAATCAGGTCAAGATGTTGGCGCATGCTTTCGTTGATGGTACGGGCACCGAGACTTCCGCCAACTAATAATATGGTTTTCTTTTCAGGAGCAAGCCCAAAGCTCTTGCGTGCCTCTTCGGGTGTCAGTGCCGATGAAAGCACATTCTGTCTGACGGGGTTTCCCGTCATAATTATTTTGTCGGCCGGGAAGAACCGTTCCATACCCTCGTAGGCTACGCATATTTTGTCGGCCTTCTTTGCCAGCAGTTTGTTCGTTACTCCTGCATAGCTGTTCTGCTCCTGTATGAGGCAGGGTATGCCGCGTTCGGCGCAAACGTTCAGCGTAGGACCGCTTGCATAGCCTCCCACACCTACGGCAACCATAGGTCTGAACTTACTGATGATACGCCTTGCCATGCGTTCACTTCTCCAGATTTTGAAGAGAACTACAATGTTTTTCAGCAGATGCCTGCGGTCGAAACCACAGATGGGCAGGCCTTTAATTTCGTATCCTGCCTGGGGAACGCGTTGCATTTCCATGCGTCCAAGTGCTCCTACGAAAAGTATTTTGGCATCGGGGTGTTTAGCCCTTATCGCATTGGCAATGGAGATAGCGGGAAAAATGTGTCCGCCTGTGCCGCCCCCACTGATAATTACTCTTAGTTCCTTGTCCATTTTTGCAGCGTATATTTTTGGCAAAAGTAATGAAAAATTTTGTGTTTCAGCCTATTCCCTATCACTTTTATTTATATCTTCATTTGCATATTCATGCTATTGTCTGAGGCTTTATGTAGTTTTGTTCGTGTAATGCCATTGTTTTGCCATTTGCATTACGGTGAAAGGCTCGTTGTGTGACGGCCGTCAGCAACGCGTACGGCGGCCGTCATACAACGGGCCTTCCGGCATATTTGCACGGGCTGTACCTCGTCATGCCGGACATGTTGTATTATACATGCCGAACGTTTTAAACGCTATGAGATAACAGAAAGTAAATTACGACGGTTTACATGGAAAGCAACAAGAGGATATGCCCGGTGTGGCATATCCTCTTACTCTTGGATAATTGTTTCGCTTTTCGGCTCCGCCCTGATTATAATCCGGTTCCGCCCTGATTATAATAAGGTGAAACGATGACGCTTACTTTTGTTTAAGCAAGTCTCTTATTTCTGAAAGCAGTTTTTCTTCGTTCGACGGTTCGGGTGCGGGAGCGGGTTTTTCGGCCCCGGCCTCTTTCTTTGCCGAAAGCCGGTTAATGCCTTTTACCATGAGGAACACGCAGAAAGCGATGATGAAAAAGTTGAGCGTGGTTTGCAGAAAACTACCATAATTAATGGTGGCAGCCTGCGTTTGCACACCCTCTGCCAGCTGTTTTGCAGGCAGAGTAATCTTAAGTTCGGAGAAGTTTACGCCGCCAATCAGCCACCCGATAGGGGGCATGATGATGTCATCAACAATGCTGCTCACTATCTTTCCGAAAGCACCGCCAATAATTACGCCCACGGCCATGTCGACAGCATTGCCTTTAACGGCGAAGTTTCTGAACTCGTTTAAGATTTTTCCCATGATTCTGAAATGATAAATAAACAATCGTTGTTAATGAAAGAGCCGGCAACGGATAAGCGGTTTTGCCATATCGGTATTGCATTAGCCCTCTTTTATATTATTTAATACATATATCAATTGCAAAATTAGAAAATAATTTGTAACTTTGCTGTGCAATAAAGGAGAAAAGTAACACGAACATCTTTTATAAACACTTATAAAAACACTAAAGAAAAATGGTAAATGTAGCTATTAACGGCTTTGGCCGTATTGGTCGTCTGGCCTTTCGTCAGATGTTTGAAGCAGAAGGTTATGAGGTTGTTGCCATCAACGACCTTACAAGTCCCAAGATGCTTGCTCATCTCTTGAAGTATGATACAGCACAGGGTGGCTTCGCCGGCAAGTATGGTGAAGGCAAGCACACTGTTGAGGCCACAGACAATTCTATCATCGTTGACGGCAAAGAGATTAAAATCTCTGCTGAGAAAGATGCTGCAAACTGCCCGTGGGCTGCAAACAAGGTTGATGTTGTTCTTGAGTGCACAGGTTTCTATACTTCAAAGGAAAAGGCTTCGGCTCACCTGAAGGCTGGCGCAAAGAAGGTTGTTATCTCTGCTCCTGCAGGCAACGATCTTCCTACCATCGTATTCAATACCAACCATAAGACGCTGACTTCTGCTGATACTGTAATCTCTGCAGCATCATGCACCACTAACTGTCTGGCTCCTATGGCAGCAGCTCTTAACGCTTATGCTCCTATCCAGAGCGGTATCATGTCAACCATTCACGCATATACTGGTGACCAGATGATTCTTGATGGTCCACAGCGTAAGGGCGATCTTCGTCGTTCACGTGCAGGTGCTTGCAACATCGTTCCTAACTCAACAGGTGCTGCCAAGGCAATCGGCCTGGCTATTCCTGAACTGAACGGCAAGCTCATTGGCTCGGCACAGCGTGTTCCTACTCCCACCGGTTCAACAACAATCCTGGTTGCTGTTGTTAAGGGTAAGAACATAACTGTTGAAGGCATCAACGCAGCAATGAAGGCTGCAGCTACTGAAAGTTTCGGCTATAACGAGGATTTGATCGTATCTTCTGACATTATCGGTATGCGTTTTGGCTCACTCTTCGATGCTACTCAGACAATGGTTAGCAAGATTGATGACGATACTTATCAGGTTCAGGTAGTATCCTGGTACGACAATGAGAACTCATACACTTCTCAGATGGTACGTACAATTAAGTACTTCGCAGAACTGAAGTAATACCGTACGGAAATCGAGATCATGAAATCTTGAAATAACGGGTGTGCAATACAAAAGTGTTGCACACCTTTTTATATTTATAGTATTTTGCCTACTTTTGCTGCTATGAAGCAAATGGTGACAATTTTGGGACCTACGGCAAGCGGAAAGACGCGGCTTGCCGCGCGATTGGCCGCCGGGACAGGAGGAGAAATTATTAGTGCTGACTCGCGGCAGGTTTACCGACGAATGGATATTGGCACAGGGAAAGACCTTGCCGACTATGAGGTTGACGGCGTAACGGTTCCCTTCCACCTTATTAATATAGCCGAACCCGGGACGAAATATAACCTTTATCAATATCAAACCGATTTCCATAAAGCCTATAACGATATTGTAAAAAGGGGCAGGGTGCCTGTGCTTTGTGGTGGAACGGGACTATATCTTGAGGCCGTTCTTAAGGGTTATGCGTTGTCGCCCGTACCGCAGAATGATGCGTTAAGACAGCAGTTGGAGGGTAAAACTATTGACGAACTAACACAAATGTTGGTTGATTTAAAGGCGCAGTCGGGCACAAATATGCACAATCAAACCGACGTTGACTCATGTCAGCGTGCTATTCGTGCCATTGAGATAGAAACTTACAATATAGAACACCCTGTTGATTTGCGTGCAATGCCGGCGGTAAACTCGCTTGTTGTTGGTTTGAATATTGCACGGGAAGATCGCAGGAAGAAAATAACCGACCGTCTGAAACAGCGTCTTAACGATGGCATGGTTGAAGAAATTCGTTCGCTCATGGATAGCGGCATAGCCCCCGAAGACCTGATTTATTACGGATTGGAGTATAAATTCGTTACCGAATATATAACAGGCAGGCTTACTTATGACGAGATGTTTCGCCAGTTGGAAATTGCCATCCACCAGTTTGCCAAAAGGCAGATGACATGGTTCAGAGGTATGGAGCGTCGCGGTATTATTATTCACTGGATAGATGCCGGGCTTCCGATGGACGAAAAACTTAATGAAATAAAGCGTTTAATGGCATAACGCACACATCTTTTTTCCTGTTATTCTGTGGGTTTAAATATGATACCTTTTGCATAAATTTTATGTAAGGGGTTAAATTATTTACATTTTTTTTTGTAATAAAAGAATTTTTCTTTAACTTTGATGGGAACAAATTGTATGAACATTAACTCTGTTTGACCGCCATTCTTGCATGGGAAAGGTGCAAATTTAAAGCCTAAACTATAACTATGAGCTATATTCGATTTGAAAAAGCACTGATGACGAATCTTCAGGAGTCTCTGTCGAAAGAGCTTCTGCGGACTAATCGTTCAGGCGCATACTCCTGTTCTACTATCGTTGATTGCAATACGCGTAAGTATCATGGCTTGCTTGTAGTGCCTGTACCTGCGTTAGACGATGAAAACCACGTTCTTCTCTCATCGTTAGATTGCTCTGTTTTACAGCACGGAGCAGCATTTAACCTGGGGCTTCACAAGTATCAGGGCAACAATTTCAGTCCGAAAGGCCACAAGTATATTCAGTCGTTCGACTGCGATAAAGTTCCTACTACCATTTATCGTGTGGGTGGAGTGGTACTGAAAAAGGAAGTGGTTTTTCAGCATTTTGAGGATAGAATACTGATAAGATATACGTTGGTTGATGCCCATTCTTCAACAACGTTACAGTTTCGACCCTTTCTTGCCTTTAGAAGTGTGCGGCAGTTTACACACGAAAACAGTGTGGCCAGCCGCGATTATCAAGAGGTAAGCAACGGTATACGCACGTGCATGTATGCAGGTTACCCTGATCTTTATATGCAATTCTCGAAGAAAGCCAGGTTCATTTTCCAGCCCGACTGGTATCGTGGCATTGAATACCCGAAGGAACAAGAACGTGGTTATGCTTCGAATGAAGACTTATACGTGCCCGGTTATTTTGAATTGCCTATTAAAAAAGGTGAGAGTGTTATCTTCGCGGCGTCCACATCCGAATCGAGTGTGCGCGTATTGAAGAAACTTTTTGACGATGAAGTAGAGCAGCGTTCGCCGCGCGACAACTTCTTCCATTGCCTTGTAAATGCGGCTCATCAGTTTCATGTTCAGGGCAAAGGGAGCGAAAGATACCTCCTTGCCGGTTATCCGTGGTTCAAGTGCCGTGCGCGCGACATGTTCATCGCCTTGCCTGGCTTGACGTTGTCCATTGAGGAGCGGGAATACTTTGAACTCGTCCTCAAAACGGCTGAACGGGGACTCATGGAATTCATGGAAGGTAAGCCACTGACTGTGAAAATTGCAGAGATAGAACAACCCGATGTATTGCTTTGGGTTATTTGGTGTCTGCAGCAATATGCCAAGGATGTTGGTCTTGAGGCGTGCTTGAAGCGTTATAGAAAGCTGACAAAGACTATTCTTCAGTTCATAGAAACTGGTCAGCACCCTAATTTGGAAGTGAAAGAGAATGGACTTCTCTATACCGACGGACGGGGAAAGGCTGTCACTTGGATGAATTCCTGTGCTAATGGAAAGCCTATTATTGCCCGTACGGGATATATTGTAGAGTTTAATGCGCTGTGGTATAACGCTTTGAAGTTCTGTTCTTCGATGGCTTTATCAGCCGGTAATAAAACTTATGCAGCTCATCTCGAACAGCTTGCAGCGAAGTGTGAAGAGTCGTTTAGCAAGGTGTTCTTCAACGAATACGGCTATCTGTTTGATTATGTCAATGGCGGACCACAAGACTGGAGTGTGCGTCCTAACATGATTTTTGCCGTGGCTCTTGACTATTCTCCACTGACTCAAGCACAGAAGAAGAGCGTACTTGATGTCTGTACACGTGAGCTTCTGACGCCGAAAGGCTTGCGT
>CALIIG010000297.1 GCA_938018155.1 uncultured Prevotella sp. | reverse complement strand
AAACACCACGCCTGTGATGCCCACGAGCACATAAAGCACGCGCGAGGACAGTCTTTCAGCGGGCCAGGCCGTCAGATTATGAACAAAGATGCGTCTCATTTCTTCAACTTATATTTCATAATGGTGTCGAGAAGCGTAATCGACGATTCCTCCATCTGCGATGTAAGATGGTCAATTTTCGAGAGAATATAATTGTAGAAAAGCTGTAATATCAGCGCAACGATAATACCAAATATGGTTGGAATGAGGGCCACTTTCATGCCGGCAGCCACGATGGTAGGGCTGATGTCTCCGGCTGTCTGTATCTGATCGAAGGCCATTACCATGCCCACGACCGTGCCCAGGAAGCCTAACGACGGGGCCATGGCGATGAAAAGGGTTATCCATGAGCACCCTTTTTCAAGATTTGCACTTTGTACAGAGCCGTAACTTACAATGCTGCGCTCGATGTTATCAATTGTTTCGTCAATGCGTTCAAGCCCCTGATAGCAGATGGATGCGACAGGACCGCGCGTTTCCCTGCACTGGCTCTTCGCGCCTTCTATGTCTCCTGACATGACCTTGAGGTCGAGGTCGGCCATGAATTTCTTTGCATTGATTTCGGAAAGACTCAAATAAATAATACGCTCAATGCAAAAAGCCAGTCCCAAAACCAACGCCAAAGCAACGAAAGACATAAAGCCTGCATTGCCCTCTATGAACTTAGTCTTCAACTCTTTGTGAATACCCGGAGCATCAGTCTGCTCAATTTGTGTACTGTCGGTGGCGAAAGCGGTAGCAGATGCCATCTGTTCAGCGGTGGCACTGTCGAGTTCTTCATCAGCAGATACAGAAGAATCACCGGCCGTCGATGATGTTTTTTCAGTATTTGCCCGGGCCGGATGTTTTGCACTTGCATCTTTTTGTGCCTGCGCCAACGTACATGAAGTTACAATAAAAAGGAGGATTGTGAGACGCTTAAAAAAAGTTTTCATCTCTTTTTATGAATTAATCTACAAGAAAAATAATCATCAAACAGCGGAAAGAACGGGATTCGAACCCGTGAAGCGCTTTGGACGCTTACACGCTTTCCAGGCGTGCCTCTTCAACCACTCGAGCATCTTTCCTCACGTGTTTGACGTTGTAACTCTGCGTTACTTGCGCAAAAGTACCATATTTTAAATAGAAAAGTATACAAAATATGTACTTTTAATTTTCTTTAAATCTTGTGATTGACCTTAAATTGGGCATAAACGGGAAATACACGGCATACATTTTCAGTCGTAATCATGGCCAATTCTTCATCGCTTATGCCGTAGTTTTCGGCAAGAGTATGCAATACTTGCCTGGCGAAAGCACTTTCGTTGCGCTGCCCTCTGAACGGAACGGGTGCCATATAAGGGCTGTCGGTTTCGAGAACTACGCGGTCGAGGGGGACAGATGCCGGCAAATCCTCACGAAGATGGCTGCTTTTAAACGTTGAGACGCCGCCTATACCGAGACAGAATTTGTCAAATCGGAGGAAGGCTTCAGCCTCTTTCGGATTGCCCGTAAAGCAATGAAAGACACCTCCCGGCAGCTCTTTCTCATAGCGTTTCAGGATATGAAGCAGCTCGTTTTGGGCCTTTCGGCAATGAATCATCAACGGCAACTGGTACTCAACAGACCATTTTACCTGCTCTTCAAAGGCCTGCAGCTGTTCGCTTTCAAACTCACGGCTCCAGTAAAAATCCAGTCCACATTCGCCGATGGCAATATAACGGAGCGGCGAATCTTCCGGTAAAAGGCGGTTTTCATCAAACGATTGCCTCATCATTGCGAGCACATCGCGCCAGTTTTTGCCCACTTCTTCGGGCTGAAGACCCATCATTGGGAAGAAAAAACCAGCATAACGGCGGCATACTTCCGGCACCGTCGTCAGTGAAGAAGCGTCTATGGCGGGCACAAAAACAGCACTGACACCTGCATCGTGCGCCCTTTTCACCACGGCATTAAGGTCATCACGGAATTCCTCGCCGTCTAAATGAGCATGCGTGTCAATAAAAGAGAAGTGCATATTTAATACTTACGTTCCATCATTCGTTCAGCATAAGCATGAAGTTCACACTTGTGTTCCTCCGGAACGCTGACCTGATTAAGGTATCTTTTGCTTTGTTCGAAGAAGAAATCCATCTTGTTTTTGGCCATTTCATCGATATTCATCTCATTATACAAGGCCGTAACAGCAGCCACTTTCTTATCCCGGTCAAAAGACTCGGCATTGATTAGGCGTTGTAATTCTGCGCGCTGGCGATGGTCTGCATGATTAAAAGCATTGATAAGCATGTAAGTTTTCTTGTTCGATACAATGTCACCGCCCACTGCTTTACCAAATATTTTCGGGTCGCCATAAACGTCAAGATAATCGTCCTGCAACTGAAAGGCCAGCCCAATCTGCTCACCAAACTTATACAAATTGTCGGCATCGGCCTGTGATGCTCCTGCCAGAACAGCCCCCATCTTCAATGCACAGGCCAGAAGAACGCTTGTTTTAAGTCGAATCATTTCAATATATTCGTCTTCACTTACGTCATTCCGCGTTTCGAAATCGATGTCATACTGCTGCCCTTCGCCAATTTCGAGAGCTGTTTGCGTAAATAAGGAGAGCACTTCGCCGAGCTTATCAGCCTGACATTGTGCCATACGCTCGTAGGCCAACACCAGCATTGAGTCGCCCGAAAGGATAGCCTGATTGTCGTTCCACCGCCTATGCACCGTTTCATGCCCGCGCCGAAGGTCGGCGCGATCCATTAAATCGTCATGCAATAATGTATAATTGTGGTAGGTTTCCAATGCTACAGCCTGCATAAGAATGCGCTCGGGGTCGTCCCTGAACATATTATAAGCCAGCAGCATAAGCGTGGGACGTATGCGCTTTCCTCCCATAGAGAGCACGTATTTAATAGGTTCATAGAGGCTCCCGGGCTTACGGTTGTAAGGCAAATTCGCAATAAAGTGATTTACCTTATTTAATATTTCATCGGCGTTATACATGGTGTTACGGGTGATTTATCTCTATTTTCAGTGTTCATTGCCTCACAATTCCCAAACTTTGATGCTATGTTTGTAATTAGTCAGCACCATTATCGGCATTATAACTGGAAATTAACAGGAATGGCGAACATCGTACGACAGGGCTTTCCATTCTGTAATCCGGGTTTCCATCTGGGCATCATCTTTACCACTCGCAAGGCTTCACGATCTAAGAGAGGGTCGGCAGACTGCACAATTGTCGGGCTTGCGATAGACCCATCCTTATTGATAATGAACGAAATAACGACCTTTCCCTGTATCCTCTGGCTTTGTGCCGTAGGAGGATAACGCAAGTTCCGCGTCAACCATTTCATGAATTGGACGATGCCTCCGGGAAATTCGGGCAACTGCTCTACGGTTTTAAGTATAACCGAATCTTTTGTTATGGGCACCTGTGGCAAGGCTTCTGTAACATCCGATTGCCTGGCAACGCCCTCCCCGTCGCCAATAACGAGCTTGTTTGTAACGGGTGAAATCTCCTGCGTTGCTACGGTTTCATGAACTTCCTGTACCTTTTGCGTAATGGCTTTTGAGGGCGATTCAGTACTCCCCGTGGCCGAAATCATATCCTTTTGCTCAACAACGGGTGTCATATCCAGCTCATCAGGCAGGTCGTCGAGCATGTTATTGTCTTCGGATAAGTCAGCAGGACGCGTAGTAAACTCCAATGCTGCGAAAAGCATGGCTAAAGCAAGAACAAGCCCCAACAGGAAAGTCTCTCTGCGTTTCTTGTCTAAATTAGCCTTGTCGCTTTTCTTTATATCCATGGTTTATATCTATTTTCGGTTGCGTGTACAGGCTTGTTCTCTTTCACATTCAATGCCATTTGCAGCTATATACAATAAAGCGGCTGTACGTTCGTTATCATAACCGGAATACATTGCAAAAGTACAGCAAATCTTCATAAAAGCATTAACTTTGCGAAATAATTAGAACTTTTAAATGAAAAAAGCCTTTTTTGTCTTTCTAATGGTGCTCGGGGCATTGCCCTTATATGCTCAGAACGAGAGTCAAACGGAATATAACTTCCTGCGTTTGCCCGTCAGTGCCCACGCTGCAGCGTTAGGAGGTGACAATATTACGGTTATTGAGGACGACGAGGCTCTCATTTTTCATAACCCTGCACTGCTTTCATCGGTCAACGACAAGACGATAAACCTTAACTACATGAATTATATGTCGGGAGCAAACATGGCCAGTGCCAGTTTCAACCGCATTGTAAAGGAGCGCGCTTCCTGGGCTGTTTCGGCACAATATGTGGATTATGGCAAGATGAAAGAGGTGGATGCCAACAACGTTCAAACTGGTGAGTTCACGGCAAAAGACTTATCTTTTGCCGGCTATTTTTCGTACATGCTTACCAATCGCCTCACGGGCGGCATTGCAGCACGTTTGATTACATCATACATTGCCGACTACAACTCCATTGGTTTTGGCGTTGACCTCGGCCTGAACTATTATGATTCTGACCACGAATGGTCGTTAGGCTTGGTGCTTAAGAACCTCGGCGGCCAGCTGAAAGCCTATCACGACAACTTCGAACGCATGCCCTTTGATATACAAATGGGTGTTTCCAAACGCTTTACAGGCACTCCTTTCCGTCTGCATGCGACGTTGGTCGACCTCAATCACCTCGATTACAAATTCCTCAATCACTGTGTTGTCGGTGCTGATGTGCTGTTAACTGAGAGTTTTTGGATTGGCGGCGGATACAATTTTCGTCGTGCCGACGAAATGAAAATGATGTCAGCTGACAAGAATAGCAGTCATGGGGCCGGTCTTTCCTTAGGTGCAGGTCTCAACCTCGAACGCTTTAAGCTGAATCTGGCCTATGGCAAATATCATGTAAGCAGCTCAAGTTTAGTGCTGAATGTGGCGTACGGACTTTAGAAAAGTAAAAAGGTAAAGAGGTAAAAAAGTAAAAAGCAATGTTGAATGAGGTCAAAGAACCGATTAAAAAAGCATGGAGTAAATAGGTAAAAAAGTAAAAAACAATGCCGAATCATATTTAAAATGTTGTTCGAGTACAATATTTTCAATCTGCAAATCAATTAAAACAGTCGCTTCAAAATAGCGTTCTTTATTTACAAATATGGTGAAAAAGATAACAATAGCCATCGACGGCTTCTCGTCGTGTGGAAAGAGTACCATGGCAAAAGACCTGGCAAGAAAGATAGGTTACGTTTATGTTGACACGGGAGCCATGTATCGTGCAGTTACGTTTTTTGCATTACAGCACGGGCTTTTCAGCACCGACGGCAGCGTTGATACGGCAAAACTCGAAGCAATGATGCCCGAAATTCACATCAGTTTCAAACTCAACGCTGCCACCGGGCGTCCTGATACCTGGCTCAATGGCGTGTGCATCGAAAACGAAATTCGCAGAATGGAAGTCAGTGTACACGTCAGTCCCATTGCCGCCATTCCCTTTGTGCGGTCGGCCATGGTCGCACAGCAGCAGGCTATGGGCAGGGAAAAGGGTATCGTAATGGACGGACGCGACGTCGGAACCACCGTTTTTCCCGATGCCGAACTTAAGATTTTTGTCACCGCATCGGCCGAAGTGCGTGCCCGCCGCCGCTTTGACGAACTGCGGGCCAAGGGCGAAGAGGCCGACTATGCGGCCATTCTGAAAAACGTTCAGGAGCGCGATTATATTGATACGCATCGTGAAGTGTCGCCCCTTCGCAAGGCAAAGGATGCCGTTGAGCTTGATAACAGCAATATGACTATAGCTGAACAGAACAGCTGGCTGATGGAAAAATACCACGAGGCTGCCGGCAACTAACACGGTTTACACCCTCTTCAGTCAGTAAAAACATTTAATCCGCCTGGGGTATACAATGCCTTACGCGGATTCTCATTTGCTTTACACAACAGATTTATGTAAAAATATTTTTAAACTCGCTGCGTAAACTATCTTACCAATAAGCACTTTGCTTTTTGCTTATTTCCAAAAATTCGTACCAAACAGGCAAATAAGCGAAAAACACGACGAAACACCAAAAAACCTGTAACCAGACAATTACGTCACCATTACGATGGTTTTTATTCGGCTTTACGGCGTAATTGCAACACGATTACGCCGTAAACGTCGCGCCTTTACGCCGTAAAGAGAACAACATTACAGCGTAAAGGCGAGCCGATTGTGCCGTAAAGGCAAAAAAGTGACAAAACAAGGGATGGAAAATCACAAAAAAATGATGAAATTGAAATGCAAAAAAGCCCAAATCTTTATTCCATCAAATTTTTTAGAAAATGAAGAAATACAGAAATTTTATGAATATTATTTACAATCGACGGCATAATTGTAAATTCTTACTCACATCAATAACGCTACTCCTCAAAACTGTAAAACAACAACACGTATGCAGCAACAGGTGTCTGAACACGTTGAAACTTAATGCCTGAAATACTACTGTAAGCGGGAGACAGGCCGTTAATTGAAAAGCAACTACTACATTACGCCTGCTCTTTTTACCTTATATTTTATATGTTTTCCGATTATATTTCATATCTTTGCAAGAACTGATTAAAAGTTATAGCATATGAGAAAAGTTCTGTTTACGCTCGTCTTGCTGCTCGTCCCCGTCATGATGATGGGTGAAAGCTTCACCGTTTTATGGAAAAAAGTGGCGGAAGCTCAGCAAAAGGACCTTCCCAAGACCGAGATTTCCATACTGAATACCATCATCGCAAAAGCCACGACAGAAGATAACTACGGCCATCTGATTAAGGCCCAGCTGGCAAAATATGATGCCTGCCGCCTGTTCAATGACGAGAAAGTGGCTGCAACCGTTGAAGAAATTAAGCAGAAAGGGGCACAGACAAAGAGCAAGGCACTTCGCGCTGTCTACGATTGCGCACTGGGATTAATCTGTCAGGACCTTGCCCAGAGCAATGAAGAGACAGATACTTTAAGCCAATTATACTTCAGGAAATCGATGTCCGACCCCGATGAACTGGCCCGTCACAAGACAACAGAATTGCAGCCAGCTTTCATCTCCGGCCTTGACAGCCGTATCTTCAACAACGATTTGCTACACGTCGTAGGCATGTATGCCGGCGACTTTGCTACGCTTCACAAATATTATGCTGCCCGCGGCAACCGCCCTGCAGCCTGTTTAACGGCTCTGAAAGCACTACAAAAAACAAGTGACACCAACGCAAAGATAGCACGGAAATCGCGTTATCTTCACTGTCTGGACTCGCTTATTGAAGTATATCGTGACCTGCCCGAGGCCGGAGAGCTGGCTATAGAACGCTATAACTTTATATCAGGAACTACCGATACCCCTGTAGAGAGCCAGGTAAACTATATTAATTACGCCCTCAATCACTGGGGGAAATGGCCCCGTATGAACGTGCTGCGCAACGCTGCTCGACCTTCAGCAGCCCGAATTCAACATCAGCATCGGCGACCGCATGCTTTTGCCTGGCGTTGACCGACTGCTTCGCATCAACTCCATACGAAATATCAATGAACTTACCATCAGGGTATACAAAGTAAATATAAGTGGAAACACGAAGCTCGAGGCATCAGACAAAAGGGATTATGCCCGACTCAGGCGATTTATCCAGCCTAATCCTTTACAAACCATTACACGCCGATACCCCGGCCAGCCCGATTGGAAGGAATGTGCAGACTCTGTAAGTCTCAAGGGTATGCCCATAGGGGTTTACCTTATTGAGGTTTCGGCAGATAATAAAGCCATTGAACCCCAGCGCGAACTGCTGCGCGTAAGCAACCTTTTCGTCATCAGAGAGAAGATTGACAAGGAGAATCTGCGCCTTGTTACGGTCAACGCCACAACCGGAAAGGCCATTGCAGGCGTGCATTTAACGGTTACCACCGAGCAGAACTGGTTTAACAAGACAGCCCGTGTAGACCATCTGGTAACGGGAAAAGACGGCGAAATTATATACAATACGCCCAAACACTACCCCACTACCGTCTATCCCTACACCGATAATGACAAGGCTTGCGACAACCTTCCGGCTGATGCAACCTACTTTAACGAAGGAAATGCAGCCGAAAGTGACCACATAAGGTTATACACTGACCGCTCAATATATCGTCGGGCAAACAATTCATGTGGCCGGACTGGCGTGGCACGAAATTCCTGCAACGCTTTCGACCCAAGTTCTGGCGGGGGAAAGCGTCAAGATTACGCTGTTGGATGCCAATTACAAGAGCATAACCGAGAAGACAGTAAGCACTGACGACTACGGCACGCTGTCGGCCGACTTTGCCCTTCCGCAAGGCGGACTGACGGGAAGCTATACTATACGGGCCGACCTCAAAGGCAAACACAACGTCGTTGTGGTGCATGTAGAACAGTATAAACGCCCTGATTTCAAGGTCGAAATTGACAAATACAAAAAGCGATATGCCTCAGGAGACACCATCATGGTGACGGGAACAGCCCGCAGTTACGCCGGAGTGCCCGTGCAGGGAGCACGTGTTGTGTACACCGCCAAGCGAGAACAAAGCTGGTGGTGGATGCGAAACGGTGTAAGAAATGAGGGTACCGTGGTGTGCGATACGGTGGCAACGGCCGACGATGGCACATTTAAAATGCGCGTCCCTGTGGCGTTTCCGGACGACGACGACATCGATATGCCCCTCTTCTATCAGCTTGTTGTCAATGCAAAAGTGACGGCTATCGATGGCGAAACTCACGAAGACGAGCTTCGACTGCCGCTAAGTAACCGCAACGCTATATTGACAACCGACTTGCCTGCCAGGGTACAGCGTGACAGTTTATCACATTTCGGCTTCACCCGTAAGAACGTAGCTGGTGAGCTTATCGACGGAACCATTACGTATCGCTTTGATAAGGATACTGCCACTACTGCAGCAGCGAACACACCCATCAATATAAACCACATGCTGGCACCGGGTAAACACACGCTGTTTGCTACCTGCGAGGGCGACACCATAAGGCAAGAAGTTGTCGTTTTCTGTATGGACGACAAGCACCCTGTGGTTGACACGCCCGACTGGTATTATGTTTCGGCCGGTCAATTCCCCAATGACGGCAAGCCCGTATGGCTGCAGGCAGGTTCTTCGAACGTAGGAACCGAGATATTCTACACCGCTATTGCCGACGGAAAGGTTATTGCGAAAGGTTCATATAACATCAGCAACGAGACAGTTACACGTCAGCTACATTACAAGAAAGAGTATGGAAACGGACTCTCTATCTTCACAGCGTGGGTATGGCAGGGCAAACTTTATGAGCACAGTACGTTTATTTCGCGACCTGTTCCCGACAAAAAGCTCACGCTGCAATGGAAGACATTCCGTGACAAACTTACGCCAGGGCAGAAAGAAGAGTGGACATTGCAGGTGCTTGCACCCAACGGAAAGCCTGCCAAGGCACAACTGATGGCTACCCTTTACGACAAAAGCCTTGACGCAATATACAAAAATCCATGGCTGCTCCCACAACAATCACGCTTTCTTCCCTGCAACGCTTCATGGGAAGGAGGCAGCGAAGGTGCCATCGGTTTGTACGGTTTTGAACCGTTTAAAGAATATCATGTCAAAGACCTTACGTTCACAAGATTCGATGCCGACATCGCAACCGAGATGAGCTATGCCGTGCTTGGAAGCAGCTCGGCGGTGGAACGTTTCAGCCAGCCCGTGCTGATGGAGAAATCAGTAAGGATTAGAGGCCGGGGCACAAACGAATCAAAGATGTTTGATGTCGTTGCAACCAAAGCCGCTGCAGGCAGCGGTCAGGACGGAATAGCAACACCATCTGGCGTATATGCTGATGCCATCCGTGAGAATCTCAACGAGACAGCTTTCTTCGTTCCGGCATTAGTCAGTGACGAAAACGGCAATCTCTCTCTCCGTTTCACTCTTCCCGAGAGTGTCACCACATGGCATTTTCAGGGCCTGGCGCACGATAAGGAACTCAATAACGGACTGATTGAGGCTGACGCCGTGGCGCAAAAAACTGTCATGGTTCAGCCTAACATGCCCCGATTCATCCGCCAGGGCGACAGGGTTCAGATAGCAGCACTCATCTCCAACACCTCAGAGAAAGCCGTTAACGGCACTGCACGTCTGCAGTTTCTTACGCCCGAGGACGACAGCGAGGTGCTGACGCTCACGCAACCCTTTGCTATAGAGGCTGGGAAAAGCACGACGGCGGCGTTCATGATTGACGC
>CALIIG010000296.1 GCA_938018155.1 uncultured Prevotella sp. | reverse complement strand
AGCATGCTTTCCGATAAGGTCGGAGGCAATATGATTGCGTGCATTGACGCTGATTACGACTATCTTTTACAAGGAATCACGCCCACTTCACGGGCTATTCTGTCGAACCCTTACGTGTTTCACACTTATGCTTACGCCATCGAGAACATGCAATGCTTTGCTGAAACCCTGCACGATGTGTGCGTAGCCGTAACGCTTAACGACCATATCATCTTCGATATTGAGCGTTATATGTGCGAGTTTTCAGAAGCCATTTATCCGCTTTTTGTCTGGAACGTGTGGTTTTATCGCACGCCCGACTATGGAAAATTTACGATAACCGACTTCCTTAAAATTATCGAGACGGGTGCTTTCTCCCTGCGCCGTCCGGCCGACATGATTTATCATGTACGCCTGAAGGTCGAAAACAAATGCCGTTCCCTGCACAAACAGCATCCCGAAGCAATTGAAAGCTATGAAAATTTAAAAATAATTTTAGCCGATTTAGGCGTTACTCCCCAAAACACTTACATGTATATTCAGGGGCATCACCTCTTCGACCGTGTGGTTTTACCCTTGCTTTCGTCTGTGTGCTCGAAATTAATCAGCGAGCGTCAGAACGAAATCAACGCCGAAAGCCTGCATTATACACAACGCCGTAACGAATTATCGTGCTATACCAACAGCATTGGCGACATTGTTTCATTGCTGAAAAAGAGCACGGGATTTATGCGATCGCCTCAGTTTTTACAGATTAAGGCCGATCTGGAACGCTTTGTTGCCCTTTTCTCTCCGTCATCACAGGCCGTTAAGAATTAGCTTTTAGCTTATCAACAAACTTGCTGATACGGAACATTTCATCCGGAATCATAATTTCTTGCGGACATAAAGGCAGGCAATAACCACAGCCAATGCAGTGGTCGGCTTGCCTGACCCTGGGCACAGCACGGTCATAACTGACAAGATATTCCCTGCGATACTTCTTATATTGCGGGTCTTTCAGGTTGTCTGTCAAATGTCCTTCCAATACAACATTGTTGTAATGAACAAATATTCCCGGAATATTAAGCCCGTAAGGACAAGGCATACAGTGTTTACAATCGGTGCAAGGGATGGTTCTGTACGTCATCATTTCTTTGGAAACAGCCCCCTCCAACCATGCCTTGTCTTTGTCAGAGAGAGGCTCCAGAGGGCAGAACGACCGCAGATTATCCTTTAGATGCTCCATGAATGTCATGTCGCTCACCACAGTTAACACCCCTTTAAAGCTGCCACAATAGCGTAAAGTCCACGACGCTGCACTGTGTTCGGGCGCACGTTGTTTCAGTTTGGCCATTACAGGGTTAGGCAAATCGGTCAACTTCCCACCAAGCAGGGGGTTCATGATAATCACGGGGATGCCGCGTTTCTGCAATTCTGCATATAAATAGCTGGCGTTAACCTTATCGGATTTAAGCTCATGGGCATGATTCCAACTTAGGTAATTCATCTCTATTTGAGCAAAATCCCAGTGCACCTGGCCCGTATCGTGCATACTTAAAGCATGGTCAAACACCTCCTGATCGCCCTGAAACGAGAAGCCTAAGTTGCGAATTGTGCCCTCTTTACGCTTTTGAAGCAGAAAGTCGAGAACGCCATTGTCGATAAACCGCGCCTGAAAAAGCTCCATTGCATCGCGTTCATCATCGTCAATTCCTATGGCATCTAACGCATAATAGTCAATATAACGGGTTTGAAGCACCTTTAACGAGTTGTTGAACATGGCTGTTGAAGCCTCCTTTGTAAACGTGCACATGTTGCTCATCTTGCTTGCAAGCAGATAGCTGCTGCGCTTATGCCGCTGCAATGCCATGCCCGTGGCACGTTCCGACTGCCCATTACTGTATACGGGTGCGGTGTCAAAGTAGTTCACTCCGTGGCTTAAGGCATAGTCAACCAATCGGTTTACCCTATCCTGATCGATGGTTTCATCGTCGCTTTGTTGCTTTTCGCCATCGGCTCCACTTTGTCCAACAGTAGGCAAATGCCTCATACCATAACCCAAAAGGCCCACACGGCTGTGTGTTTCAGGGTTTTCACGATAAGTCATTTTGCCCGTAGCGGGTTCGTCCTGCATGCGGTTTCCTTCACCATTCTTACAGTTGGTCAGAGCTGTTGCACTGGCAACGGCTGCCGTTCCTATTCCCAAGTGCCTCAAAAAAGCACGTCTGTCTATCTTCTTCATGAAAATTACGTCATTAAAAGGAGGGCTACTCCTCGTTACTCAACATCGCCTTTTGGCTGTCTTTATCGCGTCGTTGTACCTCGTGACCCTCAACATAGATGGCCGAAAATGGTCTTGAGGGGCATAAATTCTCACATGCACCACAACCAATACAACGCTCTTCGTTCACCGCCGGCACAAAGGAAGACGACATATCAGCCTCATCAAGGGGCACCATTTCAATGGCATTCACAGGGCAATGGCGCGCACAATTGCCACACTCCACACCGTCGGTTACGGGCAAACAGTTCTTTTTCACCCATACAGCATGGCCTACATGAACCGCCGTTTTTTCGGCACGGCTGACAGGTTTAATCGCACCCGTCGGACAAACCTGTGAGCAATGGTTACACTCGGGCCTGCAATAGCCGCGCTCAAAGCTCATCACGGGCTGCATTAAATGCAATAAATCAGCCGAAGGACGAAGCACATCGTTCGGACATTCAGCCACACAAAGCTGACATCCGGTACAGTGGCGTGCCATGTTTTGGGCACTTAACGACCCCGGTGGCGTTATAGGCGTGGCCCTATTGGGAGCTTCTTTGTCAACAACAACGGCCATACCGCCATACGTTTTTTTCTTTCCCGCGGCTTTTGCAGCGGCTGTAAAAGCTATGGCGGCACCCACAAGGAACGACCTGCGCGTTACGTTGCCGGTGGTTTTTTGCTCATCAGTAGTAGCTTTTACAACGCCGGCTTGCTGCTTTTCGGCTTTTACCGATGAGGCGTTACCGGCTTTATGCGTATAATGAAGGGCGTCGAATTTGCACGCTGTCAGGCAATCGCCACATACTACACAACGTGAATAGTCAACATAATGGCGTTTAAAGTCGATACATGCCGCTTTACAGCCTCGTGTACACAGCGAGCAACTGCGACACTTTTCGCCATCGAACCTTATTTTTAACCAGCTGAAGCGTGCCAAAACTGATAATATCGTACCTACGGGACAAACGGTATTGCAGTAGGTTCGCCCGTTACGCCACGCCAGAAAAGCCACTGTAATAAAAGTAACAACGGCAATTATAAATGTAGGCAACGACCTTATCCACACATCCTTATTGTAAAAAGCATAGCTGTTTACATGCTCAGCACCCAGTGCCAACATGTTATTGATACCCAAATATAAGGGTTGAAACAGGTTCTGCACCATGCGACCGTAGCTGCTATACGGTGCCAACAGGGCCACAAATGAGGCTACGCCTGCTATCCATGCCATGCAGGCAGCTGCAAAAAACGCCCATCTTAGCACGCGTTTTTCCTTTGAAAAGCCATAGTGACGGTGCTTTTTACGTTTTCCCAACCACGCAATGACGTCTTGCATAACGCCCATTGGGCAGATAACCGAGCAATAAATACGGCCAAAGACAAGCGTTAACACCACCAAAATCAGCAATACGGCTACATTCATTGCAAGCAAGGCGGGCAAAAATTGCGCCCTCGCCATCCACCCCAGCCACGCATGAAGCGAGCCGCTAAAGTCGAGAAAAAGCAATGTTATTCCTGTAAAGAATACCGAAGCAATGGCTATTCTTATTTTCCTGAGCATTATTTCTGTCTTGTTTTTGTATATCAACATGGTGCCGAAACATTAGAAAACTTCGGCATTGTCAGGCAAAGGTATGAAAAAAAATGCCGCTACGTTTCCTCCATAATCCTATTTTTCCTTAAACACCCTGTCATTTTACAGTTGCCCGGTAATCGGTTTTCAATATATTCCGCGTACCTTTGCGGCAAAAATACGGCCTTTCCTTAACAGGCATAGCTACAATTACACATTATTATATTTATGGCTTCACGTTAGTTCCTTATCGCCATCTTCTTACATCGTCCGGCTGTTTCCAATCCCTTTGCGGACACAAGCAACAACGCTGTAAACTTTATACTGCCAGCCTTCGGGGCACAACGAGACATGTTAACATTGTTTTATCATTCAATATATTTTATATTTTGTCAACCGAACAATTTGAAAAGCTCTTTCACGACGATGTGAAAGGATATTTATTAAGTTTGAACGAAATAGACAAACGCCTGCCCGAGACACCCGATATTGACGAACTGTGGGCTAAAACAGGCAAGTCGTTTCTTGCCGATGGCATGCGCGAGTTTCTGAAATACCCCACAGTGCCCTTCGGATGGTGTATGTATATGGGTATGGCTATTGCAAAACTGGGACGAGGACTGGGAATTGTATAGCAAGGTAGCCGACCTTTATGTATACTTACGCGACAAACGGGGTTTCGATAACATGGACGACTATATTCGTGAAAAGGTTCTTTTGCTACCCTCAGAAGCGTCGAACCAACTGCAAAACATCGTAGGCGAATGTGGTTCGCGCTGTTATAATTTGTATTGCCATCTGCATCCCGAGCCCTCTTCGACCGATGCTTTCTACGCTTTTGTTGCCGGCCTGCACGTCTGTTACCGTATGGGTGCTGCCATGCAGCTTAAACGCATGGGCTACCGCATGGTAAGGGTCAACGGTTAACGCCACTATTGTTCGCACTTTTGGCGTAAAAGCCTCCCACTTTACGAAATAAAAGTCATTGTCCGACGGCCGTCAGCAGCGCGTATGACGGCCGTCGAACGATGGGTGTGACGGCCGCCGTACACGCTGCTGACGGCCGTCGGACAACGACGTTACAAGCGAAAAGCAAACGGCATGAGCCTCTATACGATTTGTCGTATGAGGGTTCATCCTCAAAGCTTACACTCGATTTCTTCCATATAAATGGCCAATTAGTGCACGATTTGCCAGCATCGCACAGCATCTTTCTGCTCTGCCTGTCTGAAGATGGTATACATTATCTTATTATTTTATATTGCCGGGTTACAATATGAGTTACGTAGTTGCTGACGGCCCATGTTATGCAAACCATATAGCTATGATGAAAACCGTTATCCTTATTTGTACGCATGCAAAGGTAAACAGAAAGTCTGGCACGTAGTATATCCTTGCCGAAATATTCGAAAACGCCGTTATTATTCGGACAGAATGCTTAACTTTACGCACCGTAATATGACATACTGGATAAGAGCATACAATCACCAGCAATACCGTGTGGCCGATTTTATTCGCGACCACGGCTTTATTGACTGGGGAATGCACAACCATTTTGAGGTGGGCGACTTTGTTTTTCTGTACGCTACCGCCCCTGAGAGCAGACTTACCTTTATGATGGAGGTAACGGCTACGGACTTATCGTGGCACGAATCGGTTGACGACAGTGCCTATTTTATCTCACAACAGGCTTACGACCAATGGGTAAGCCATCGCGAACAGAGCCGTTACGTGCGCTTTTCGCTTTTGAAAGAGCTGGACAGCAAGGCGTTAACGTTCGGCCTGCTGATGGAAAACGGACTGGGAGGAGCACCGCGTTCTCCGCGCAGGCTGATGCCGGCGGTTGTCGACTACATTCTGAACCACCTGTAAAAAAGGCCTTTCCCCGCACGGTTAAGCAGGAAAAGGCACGTGAATAATTATTTTCTCAAAAGCTCCGAAAACTTAAAAGGCACGTGTTGCAGCACGCAGCCATTCGAGATCGGCACCAACGAGATGGGGTGACAGCTTTTCGAAGACATACTCATGATAGCCGTTAAGCCAGCTAATTTCTTCGGGAAGCAGCATGTCGCGCACTATGGGGGCCGTGTCAACAGGGCACAACGTTAGCGGTTCCATTTGCAGGAAGTCGCCAAACGGCGTTGTCATGTAAGGCTTAATAAGCAATGTATTCTCTATGCGCACGCCGAATTTGCCCGTTAAATACAGTCCCGGCTCGTCGGTAACAGTCATAAAAGGCAACAGCGGTGCAGGCTTATACTCCATCCTTATTTGGTGAGGGCCCTCGTGAACATTCAGGAACGAGCCTACACCGTGGCCTGTTCCGTGCATGAAATTAAGGCCTTTTCGCCACATAGCCTCACGTGCAAGTGCATCGATTTGCGTGCCACAGGCACCCGATGGAAACTTAGCCAGTTCCAATTGTATATGTCCTTTTAATACCAATGTGTAAATTTCGCGCTGTTCCGGCGTCAGCGGGCCGAGCGCAATAGTGCGTGTAATATCGGTGGTTCCGTCCTGATATTGTGCCCCACTGTCGAGCAACAGGAAGCCGTGAGGCTGTAAAGGTACGTCGGTTT
>CALIIG010000295.1 GCA_938018155.1 uncultured Prevotella sp. | reverse complement strand
CTCGCATCTGATTGCGAACAGAGTCGTAAACCTTGTGGTGACCCTTGTGCTTGGAATACTTGTATTTGTTGGTTCCGAATTATTAAAACCTTATGTTACGCGCAAGCGCAGTCTGCCGGAAATAGATGCCGATATCAAGGAATACTTCTATCATGTGTATAAGGAGAAAGGCTTAACGTATCTTGAAAAGATAATAAAACAAGGTGGTTAGTGGCGAACACCGTTATTATTAGTCAGGTCTGATTCTGTTTATTTAAACCATCATGAGGTCGCTCATGATGATATTGCTGATATGAATACCTTTTGGGGTTAATATCAAATGGTTGTTATCGATACGTAACAGCCCTTGTCCGATATACCCGGAAGCATTGTTTAGCAGGTATTTTTGGTAATTGTTTGACAACAGTTGTAAGTTCAAACCCTCACAGGTGCGGAGCGATGTCATTACCATATCGTTATAGTGTGTGTTTTCATCAATTGTTTCTTCTTCACAAGGCCGTCGTCCTTGTTCTATTTCGTGCATGTATTGATTGATGTCTGATACGTTCCAGCTTCTTGCTGGTAGCCGCTTTGTACTGCTGTTCCCTGTTTCATAGGAGTGAGCTGCTGCTCCAAACCCCATATAAGGAGTGTTATTCCAGTAGCTCGAATTGTGGCGGGAGCGATAGCCTGGCAACGCAAAGTTACTGATTTCGTAGTGCTCATATCCTGCATTGATTAAGCGATCGGTCAGCTTTGAATACATATCGAGACTTTGTTGCTCGCTTATTTCTTCTATTTTTCCTTGCTCACGGAGTTTTAAAAGTGGTGTGTTTTCTTCATACATTAGCCCATAAGCCGATATATGTTTGGGCTTCAGGCGAAGAGCGTGTTCAATATCTAATCGCCAATCGTTTAAGGTTTCTTTGGGAAAGCCAAACATCAGGTCAATGCTGATATTGGTAATACCGTTGTCTTGCAATGTTTTTACAGCCAGGTCTACATCTTCGGCACTATGCCGGCGGTGCAGGAATTGAAGACGTTTGTTCGAAAATGTTTGTACCCCCATGCTTACGCGGTTTACAGGTAAGGCCTGGAACATCCCCCTTTTTATGTCGTCAGGGTTACACTCTATCGTTATTTCAGCACCATTGTCAACGCTATACATTTTATATATAGCATTGAATAGCTTTAAAAGATTAGCGTGTGTAAGTTGCGATGGTGTGCCACCTCCCAAATAAATAGTGCTGACAGGAATGTTGTGTTGGCGTATTTCCATCTCCTTTATCAGTGCGTCGACGTATCTGTTTTGAAGTTCGGAGAGCGTTGTTGAGTAAAAACCGCAATATATGCAGCGGCTGGCACAGAAAGGAATATGAAAATACAGCCCTGTCATGATTCTTATTTGAAGGCAAAAGTACTAATTTGTTTTAAAAATATATAGTTTTAATGGTGTTTGTTTTGACTTTGTTTCCTTTTTCCCTATCTTTAGCAACGTTTAGGAAAAATTTACCTGACCTTGGAGTAAAAACTTATAATACTAACACTTTAAATCTTTTGATATGAGAGTATATCAGACTAACGAAATCAAAAACATTGCGCTCATTGGTGCCAAAGGTAGCGGCAAGACCACGCTTGCCGAAAGTATGTTGTTCGAGGCTGGAGTTATTAAGCGTCGTGGAACAGTTGAAGCGAAGAATACTGTATCCGACTTTATGCCCGTCGAACTGAACTTGGGGAATTCGGTTTTCCCTACCGTGTTCCATGTTGAATGGAACAACAAGAAGCTAAATATTATTGATTGTCCCGGTTCTGACGATTTTATAGGTGGAACCATTACGGCATTGAATGTTACCGACCAGGCTGTAATTCTGATTAATGGGCAGTATGGACCAGAAGTGGGTACGCAGAATAACTTCCGTTATACTGAAAAACTGAAGAAGCCTGTTATATTCTTAGTCAATCAGTTGGATTCAGAAAAATGCGATTTTGACAATATCATCAATACGATGAAAGACATCTATGGCGACAAATGTGTGCAAGTGCAGTACCCGCTACAAACCGGTCCCGACTTCAATAGCCTTATAGATGTGCTGATTATGAAGAAACTTTCGTGGAGTAAAGATGGAGGCGAACCCAAGCGGGAAGACATTCCTGAAGAGGAGATGGAAAAGGCAATGGAGCTTCATCATAAACTTGTTGAGGCTGCTGCCGAGAACGATGACGAGCTGATGGAAAAGTTCTTCGACGACAAACCGCTTACCGAGGACGAACTTCGTTTGGGTATTCGTAAGGGGCTTGTTACGCGAAGTATCTTCCCCGTCTTTTGTGTTGATGCTCATAAGGACATGGGAGTTCAGCGTTTAATGGAATTTTTGGGGAACGTTGTGCCTTTTGTTGAAGACATGCCACCTTATAGAAATACACGCGGAGAGGAAGTTTTACATAAGTCTGACGGCCCGGAGAGCTTGTATTTCTTTAAGACAGGTATGGAGCCACATATCGGAGAGGTATCTTATTTTAAGGTTATGAGCGGAAGCGTTAAATCGGGCGACGATCTTACAAACGCCGACAGAGGATCGAAAGAACGCTTGGGACAGATTTACGCTTGTGCAGGAGCAAATCGTATTCCCGTTGACGAGCTGAAAGCCGGTGACTTGGGATGTACCGTGAAACTGAAAGACGTGAAGACGGGTAACACGCTGAATGCGAAGGAATGTGACGGTCAGAGATTCGATTTTATTGAATATCCGCGTCCCAAATATGCAAGGGCCATTAAGGCCAATAACCCGCAAGACACTGAAAAACTGATGGCTGCGTTGCTTAAAATGCGCCAGGAAGACCCAACATGGGTGGTTGATCAGAATAAGGAGTTGCGCCAAACCATTGTGCATGGACAGGGTGAGTTCCACCTCCGTACATTGAAGTGGCGTCTTGAGAACAATGAAAAACTTCAGGTAACCTACTCTGAACCTCGAATCCCTTACCGCGAAACCATCACAAAGAAAGGCAAAGCTGAGTATCGTCATAAGAAGCAAAGTGGAGGAGCTGGCCAGTTTGGTGAGGTGCATCTTATTGTAGAGCCTTATGCAGAAGGCATGCCTGACCCTGTAAGCTATAAGTTTGACGGGCAGGAGTTCAAAATGAACATTAAGTCGAAAGAGGAGCGTGACCTTCCGTGGGGTGGCAAATTGCAATTCATTAACAGCGTGGTGGGTGGTGCTATTGACCTTCGTTTCATGCCCGCTATATTAAAAGGTATAATGGATTGTATGGAGCGGGGCCCGCTTACAGGCAGCTATGCGCGCGATGTTCGCGTTGTTGTGTACGATGGAAAAATGCACCCGGTCGATTCAAATGAGTTGTCGTTTACGCTTGCTGCGCGCCATGCGTTCTCAGATGCGTTTAAAAATTCAGGTCCGAAAATTCTGGAACCTATCTATGATCTTGAAGTATATGTTCCGTCCGACTTTATGGGAGACGTCATGAGCGACCTGCAGGGACGACGCTCTGTCATCATGGGTATGGACTCAGAAGCGGGCTATGAGAAACTCATGGCGAAGATACCGTTGAAGGAACTTTCAAATTACAGCGTAGCATTAAGTTCATTAACAGGAGGACGTGCCAGCTTTATCACCAAGTTTGCCAGCTATGAGCTTGTACCAAATGACATCCAACAGAAGCTCATTGCTGCACACGAAGCTGAAGTTGACGAAGACGAATAGATAAGATCGTGTTGGTATGGAGCGATGATATGTATTAAAATATATCGTCAATACCTGCCTTTAGTAATAAATTTCCACTTAATTCAATACCCGTACTGTCAATAATGATGGTACGGGTATTTTGTTTTTAGTTCATTATAATAACATATATATATATTAATTGTTAATTAAACCGAATATGCCTATTATTATTAACATTTGGATGTTAATCAATTAAGTATATACATATCTTTGCAATATGAAGAAGAAGACGATATGGACAGTGGCCGTTATCATGGGTTTGTCCTTTGTTATTCTGTTGGGTTTACAGCTGACTTATATACAGGAAATGGTCAATATGAAAAAGGAGCAGTTTGACGAAAGCGTTAATCGTGCTCTTTATCAGGCTTCGCGCAACCTGGAACTCAACGAAACGCTCCGTTATTTGGAGAAGGATGTCAACGAGACAGAACGTAAAGCTTACATAAAGGATAGTGTAGGAACGCGTTCAGGACGTCCTAATGACGGAACGATACAATACTCACGCCAGTATTCTGTGGCTGGCAAGGACGGTACAGTATATTCTTCTTTCGAGTTAAAGACAATGGCTACCAAGCCCGTCAATATCCCTAAGGCGATGATATTGCGGTCAGACCGTAATTCGATTAATGAAGCAAGCAAATCGTTACAGGAAATTGTGAAGAGCCGGTATGTCTATCAAAAGGCACTCCTTGACGAAGTAATCATGAACATGCTTTACTCAGCCTCCGACAAACCGTTGAAGGAAAGGGTTAACTTTAAGATACTTGACCAGGATTTAAAGGCCGAATTGATGAACAATGGCATCAATATTCCCTACCACTTTACGGTGTCGACGCAAGACGGGCGCGAGGTATATCGCTGTCCTGACTATTCGGATGAAGGCTCCGAATACACTTATAGTCAGCTGCTGTTCCGTAATGATCCCTCTTCAAAAATGGGCGTGGTGCGTGTGCATTTCCCTGATATCAACAGCTATATCTTCTCCAGTGTGCGCTTTGTCATACCCAGCATGGTGTTCACTATCATTTTGTTGGTAACATTTATATTTACCATTGTAGTTATATTCAGGCAAAAACGATATAGCGAAATCAAAAACGACTTTATCAATAATATGACGCATGAGCTGAAAACGCCAATTGCCAGTATCTCGCTTGCTGCGCAAATGCTCAACGATGAAAGCTTGCCAAAGAGCGAAAAAATGATGAAACACCTTGTGGGTGTTGTGCTTGATGAAACCAAACGTCTGCGTTTTCTTGTTGAGAAGGTTCTGCAAATGTCAATGTTCGACCGTAAAAAGGCGTCGTTCAAAAAGAAGCGTCTCGACCTGAATGAGATGGTAGAGTCGATTGCCAACTCTTTTACGCTGCGCGTTGAACATACCGGAGGCAAGGTTTACGTGGACGTAGGTGCCATCGACTCAGCCATTTACGTTGACGAAGTACATTTCCAGAACGTTATCTTTAACCTGATGGACAATGCCGTGAAGTATCGCAACCCCGACAAACCGCTTGATGTTTATCTGAAGACATGGAACGACGAGCGCTACCTCTACCTTTCGGTGAGGGATACCGGCATGGGTATGAGGCGCGACGATCTGAAGAAAATATTCGATAAGTTTTACCGTGTCCATACCGGAAACCTGCACGATGTGAAAGGCTTTGGCCTCGGACTTGCCTATGTCAAGAGGGTAGTTGATTTGCATGACGGCGATATTAAGGTAGACAGTGAGCAGGGCAAGGGCACAACGTTCACCATCAGGTTGCCGGTTATCAGAGATGAAGAGTGACGGCTGCGCGGCT
Organism: uncultured Prevotella sp.; assembly: GCA_938018155.1. GTDB lineage: Bacteria > Bacteroidota > Bacteroidia > Bacteroidales > Bacteroidaceae > Prevotella. The sequence continues at coordinate 522 of CALIIG010000295.1, read as the reverse complement.
TATGATAAGAACCAGACATTGAAAAAACATATTTTTAACGTAAAACAATACGACTATGGAAGAAAAAACGAAAATTCTGCTGTGTGAAGACGACGAGAACCTCGGAACGCTTCTTTGCGAGTATTTAATAGCCAAAGGCTTCGATGCCGTGCTTTGTCCCGACGGCGAAGTGGGCTTCAGAGAGTTTCAGAAAGACAAGTTCGACATCTGTGTACTTGATGTAATGATGCCGAAAAAGGACGGATTCACGCTGGCTCAGGACATACGCCAGATCAATTCACAGGTGCCAATCATCTTCCTTACGGCACGCGTGCAGAAGGAAGACATCCTTGAAGGATTCGACAAAGGCGCTGATGACTACATCACGAAGCCCTTCTCGATGGAAGAACTCGTCAAGCGCGTTGAGGCCATCCTGCGTCGTGTCCGCGGCAAGCGCACGCGCGAGAGCACAAAATACAAGATAGGACGCTACACGTTTGATACGCAGAAGCAGCTGCTTACCATTGGCGAAAAGCAAACCAA
>CALIIG010000294.1 GCA_938018155.1 uncultured Prevotella sp. | reverse complement strand
CGCGCTGCTGACGGCCGTCGAACGATGACCCATAGCCCGTAATCCTCCATACAATATGCCTTATTCCCGCCCTCATCACATCATATTCCCACCATCGTTTGCCCATAACAGGCCTGCCCTGCTATTATCGTAAAAAGATGATAAAATAAGTAAAACTATATATCAGGACATAATTTATAGCAAAACAAACATGCAGAAGCTGCAAAATAATATGTTTCTTTGCACTCGAAGAACAGGAAACAGCTCTTACGAAAGCTGCAGACTTTCAGATAACACATTAATATAATAATAAAACAACTATGGTAAATCTAAATTTAACCTCCCAAATCGTACTGAATAAAGTGCCTAAGGAGTTCTACCAGCCAAAGACAGCAGTAGACCGTACCGAGCTTACCCGTATGGAAAAAATCCCTACAAGTATTTTCCCTACAATAGAAGAAGGTGTACGTCACATTGCCGACGACATTGAAAAAGACATCAAAGCCCGCAGCACCGAAGGCAAATTCTATGTCATGGCCCTCGGAACGGGTACCTCTTTAACTCCTGTTTTCAAAGAGCTTGTACGCCGCCATAAGGAAGAAGGCTTAAGTTTTAGGAACGTTGTTGTATTTAACGGCTACGAATATTTCCCGTTAACGGCCAAAAATTCAAACAGCTGTCTGAAACAACTAAAGGAGCGTTTCCTCGACAAGGTTGACATTGAGCAGCAGAATATTTTCACACCCGACGGCACAATATCGCAGGATGCCGTGCAGGAAAGCTGCCGTTTATACGAACAGCGCATCCAGACCTTCGGCGGTTTGGATGCTGCCCTCTTCGGCATTGGCCGCAACGGCAACATCGCCGTCAACGAACCCGGCTCGAGTTTAGCCTCACCAACACGTATCATACTGATTGATCCGCTGTCGCGTGAGGAAATGACGAACAGCTTTGCCAACGGCGAACAGGTTCCCCCTTGCAGCATAACCATGGGCATTGGCACCATATTGAAAGCACGCAAACTGTATGTTACGGCATGGGGTGAGGAGAAAGCCGGCATAGTTAAGGCTGCCGTTGAAAGCAATATATCAGATACTTGCCCGGCATCGTTTATACAAACACACGAAAATGCCGACATGGTTATCGACCTTGGAGCGGCTTCGGAACTGACGCGCATTAAGCACCCATGGCTGGTTACCAGCTGCAAGTGGGATGATAAACTGGTGCGTTCGGCCCTGGTATGGCTCTGTGGCATTACCCACAAGCCTATCCTGAAACTGACAAACAAGGATTATAACAACAACGGACTGAGCGAATTGCTGGCCCTCTACGGTTCGGCCTACAACGCAAACATCAAGATTTTCAACGACCTTCAGCACACCATCACAGGCTGGCCCGGCGGAAAGCCCAACGCTGACGACACATATCGCCCGGAGCGTGCAAAGCCATTCCCCAAGCGTGTGCTCGTTTTCTCACCCCATCCTGACGATGATGTAATCTCGATGGGCGGAACAATACAGCGTCTTGTAAACCAAAAGCACGACGTTCATGTGGCTTACGAAACAAGTGGTAACATTGCAGTGAACGACGAAGAGGTAACACGCTTCATGCATTTCATCAACGGTTTCAACCAGATTTTCAACCATTCGAAAGACCAGGTAATCGTTGATATGTATAAAAAAATAAAGGAAACCTTTAAGAAAAAGAAGTCGGGCGACTTTGATACGCGCGATGTGCTCACGCTGAAAGGTCTTATTCGCCGTGGCGAAGCGCGCACGGCGTGCACCTTTAACGACATTCCGCTCGACCATGTACACTTCCTTGACCTTCCCTTCTACGAGAGCGGCAAGATAGAAAAGCTCCCAATGACCGAGAAAGATGTGGATATTGTGCGCCACCTTATTCAGGAAATTAAGCCTCATCAGATTTATGTGGCAGGCGATTTAGCCGACCCTCACGGAACCCACCGCAAGTGCACGAACGCCGTTCTGGCCGCTATCGACCTGGAGAAAAAGGCTGGTGCCGAGTGGTTAAAAGACTGCCGTATATGGATGTACCGCGGTGCCTGGGCCGAATGGCCAATAGAAAACATCGAGATGTGCGTGCCAATGAGTCCCGAAGAGCTTCGTGCGAAACGCAATGCCATACTAAAACACTCGAGCCAGATGGAGAGTGCGCCTTTCCTCGGCAACGACGAGCGTCTGTTCTGGCAGCGTGCAGAAGACCGCAATCGCGGCACGGCGAAACTGTATGACGACCTTGGTCTGGCTTCATACGAGGCTATGGAGGCCTTCGTCGAATACAAACCGCTGTAAAACTACGCTTTAAACACGTGCCCGTTCTGCAAGAATGAGCACGAGTAGATGAAAACAAGCCGGACACAAAACAGCTTAACAAACAGGGCAGGAGAAAACAATTGTTGTTTTCTCCTGCCTTTTCTTTACATCAAATACATGATCAGCCATAACCGGCAACAGTAATATCATACCATCTTACAACCATCTTATCCACTGTCAATACCCCCGGACATCCGGGGAGCACGTAACGAAAATTCGCTATCCCTTTCATATGATTACATAATTTTAAAAATTATCCCATAAATTTTTCAAATAGAACGCAGCCTCTTATAACCTCCAACCATATACTATTTATCCATAGAATTAATCGGATAATACCATAATTGTGAAGTTTTTTGGACAAATTTACCTTAAAAAAAGACAAATTTATCGTATGGAGAACACAATTGTCTTCTATCTTTGCAATTATATAGAGAACCTAAACATATACTAACTAAAAAACAAGAACTATGAAGAAAAACAAAATTTTACTTACTACGCTGCTTGCACTATTTGCAGTAAACATGACGGCACAGGATAAAGGACAGCTAATTGACCTGCTACCGGAGGGTGTTGTATTGAATGTCAACTCGGAGCGTAAGATGGGAAAACAGAAAAATGTGATAGTTGTTGGGACACCTCAAAAAGGTTATAAGGCTTTCTTTGCAGCTACCGATTCGGAACACGGCGAAGAACTTTGGGTTACTGACGGTACAAAAGCAGGTACACATATGGTAAAAGACATTGTTCCCGGAACCCACGGCTCCAACCCTTCCTATCTGGGACGATTGAATGATAAAGCACTGTTCTCAGCCTTTACAAACGAAAATGGTCAGGAAACATGGGTATCAGACGGGACGGAGGAAGGCACATTTATGTTAGCCGACACTTATCTTGTAGGAGACGGTGACCCCAAAGGCTTTATGCAGATTAATGAAACGCAGGCTGTTTTCAGTGCAACCAGTGATGAAAGTGCAGAATATGATCCTGACAATGGAATACAACAGTGGGTATGGATAACCGATGGAACGGTTGAAGGAACCAAGTTTGTGAAAGACATTAAAGTGGATAATCCGGGGAAAGAAAACACAAACCTCAACTATCCCTATGTACGAGTAGGAAGGAAAGTTTTCTTTAAAGGTGACCTGCCCGACGGCAATTATGGCACAGAACTTTGTGTTACTGACGGAACACCAGCCGGAACACTCGTTGTTAAAGACATCAATACAGAAGCAAATACCGATCATCCGGGATACACAAGAGACTCGGCTATTGACAATCTCGAAAATTATAACAATAAAAAAGCCGTCTTCAAGGCATGGACTATGGATTGTGGTCACGAACCGTGGGCTTCGGACGGCACTGAAGCGGGAACATATATGATCGCTGATACGAATCCGGGAAAAGACCATAACGGAATAGGATTAAGCGGAGACGGCTTCGGTCCCGGATGGGAAGTGTTTAAAGGACGTATCTGGTGCCGTTGGTACAAAGACGCAATAGGCACAGAATTCGGCGGAACCAACACAGAACTTGGTGACGAAGTCTTTTATGATGTGAATGACATAGCCCCTACTGCAAATAACAGTTCGTATCCCGACCCTGGGTGTGTTTTCCAAAACAATTACTTTTTCTGTGCTGCACATGGTTTCGATGCAGCCCAACCTGAAACCAACTGGGGAGGTGAACTCTGGGTTTTTGACGGTGTCAACACTCCAAAAATGCAGAATAACTTCTGCCCTGGTACACAGTGTGACTGGGTAAAAGAGCTTACTGTTGCAGGTGGTTCTCTATATTGGTACAATGAAGACAACAGTAATCCTTCAGTCTATGGTAATGGTTTGTATCGTCTTGATGACAAAGATGCCACTCCCGTAGTATGTACCCACATTACATCTACGGGCGATGCAGTTCATACTTTGCGCAATCTCGGTGGTCAGATACTATACTGTTCAGCTACAACGAATCGCCTTTATACACTTAATTATCATAAACCCGGATGGGATGGGAAGAGTGACATGGGGTATCTGGAGCCCATTTTTGAAGGTGTTACCGATCCAACGGATCCCTCATATGTAGACCCTTATCAGAAAGCCTTGACGGGTATAAGTTCCGTAACTGCTGCGCAACCTGAAAAATCTAATACCATTTATACTCTTGATGGTCTACAAGTAAAACGAAAAGCAGATAACAATAATGTTACCAAAGGCCTGGCTAAAGGAATATATATTGTAGATGGCAAGAAAGTTGTTGTAAAATAATAAAGAATGTCATGTCAACAAGTTAAGTGAGAATCAACTTTTCTCCCTTAATTTGTTGACATTAATATACTATAAAACTTACCCTAACATAAATGAATAAGAAAATCATGCCGAGGCATATACATTTCAAATTAATCATGCTCTTAACGGTATCATTATGTGTTTTGGCTGCCAGTGGTCAAACCATTACTGTAAAAGGAACAGTTATTGATAGCCAGACGAAAGAACCTTTGACCGGAGTCACCGTAAGAGAAGTTAACAAGACCACGAACGGAGCTGTTACGGATATTGACGGTAACTATACGATAAACGTCTCACCTAAGGCAAATCTCTTATTTACTTATATGGGGTATGCTAATAATCAGGTAGCGATAAACGGGAGGAAAAAGTTAGATGTTGAAATGAATCCGGAAGCCAAACAGCTCGAGGAATTTGTAGTCATCGGCTATGGTGTACAAAGAAAAAGCGATGTTACAGGCTCCATCTCTTCCGTTTCTGGCAAGGAAATAAATGATATACCGGTATCTTCAACGCTACAGGCACTGCAAGGTCGTGCTGCCGGCGTAAATATTATCCAGAACACAGGAGCACCAGGTAGTGCAACTACAATTAAAATACGCGGAACAGGAACCATCAATGATGCCGACCCTCTGTATATTGTAGATGGATTTGTAGTTGGCAATATTGATTATCTGAATCCTAATGACATAGAAAATGTAGAGATATTCAAGGATGCTGCCTCCAGTGCCGTTTATGGCTCGCGGGCAGCTAATGGCGTTGTTGCTATCACAACGAAGAGTGGCAAGGAGGGAAAAACACACATTGTTTATGATGGATATATAGGCATAGAAAATTAATGTAATGGGGATTGAAGATTTTGCACTAATGCAAGATTACATTCACTCTTCTACCATTTATTCTACAAACGGGCAACTATACATGACACGTCAGGCAGACGGGACTTTACTTTATGACAAAAATAAATATAACCTTATAGACACCGTTCGTCATAACGGTGTAAGAGATTGGTGGGATACCATTATACATACCGGTTTAAAGACACAACACGGTATATCAGTCTCGGGAGGAACCGACAAACTTCAATATTTGGCAAGCGGCAGCTATTTCAAAGAGAATGGTATAGTAAAGACTTCCGATTATGATCGCACGAACGGACGTCTAAATATAAAGTCAAAGCTATCCTCCTGGCTCAATATGAGCACCAACATGGCATTTACTCATGAAGGCAGGAATGGTATTCCCGAAGGCTCTTCAAGCATACTCAAACAGGCACTTTATGAAAGCCCACTCGTTTATCTTCATGACGCAAAGGGATATTGGTACAGCAATAATCCCCTGGCTGTACTTAATCGTAACATTGATAATATGAGTCGTAACCGACTGGATATGAACTTAAGTTTGGATGCCAAAATACTTAAATTTCTCTCTTATCAGTTTAAATTTTCATATTATACCGTACATGAGACCGACAACCGTTTTACCGGAGTGTGGGGATTAGACGAAGATTTTATAATGCCAGGCTCACTGTCCCAAGTCCATAAATATCAAAATACGGCGAACAAATGGGAAATGAATAATCTTCTAACGTTCAACTGGTCAAATGCAAACCACAAATTAACTGTGCTTGCCGGGCAAACAGCAGAAAGCTACAGAAACAGTTGGCAGGAGAGTTTTCGTAGTGGTACTCCAAGTAATGAAAGTATCTTTCATTATCTTTCAAGTGCCTATACCGGCGATAAGACTTATGGATTAGACCGTGAATGGACAGCGTTAGGACTAATTGGACGTATCAACTATAGTTTGCATGATATTTATCTACTGCAATTTAATGTACGCGCAGATGGTTCTTCCATGTTTGCAAAGGGAAATCGTTGGGGCATCTTCCCATCTGTCTCACTCGGATGGCGCTTCTCTCAAGAATCGTTTATGAAAAATCAGAAATGGCTATCAAATGGTAAACTTCGTATAGGATGGGGACTTCTGGGTAACAACCGCATTGACGAACTCTCCAGATATACTTATTTAACTTCTGGTTATAACTACTCTTTTGGTTTGGGCAATGAAACTATCTACGAAGGTTCTACAGCTACAGTATTGGGAAACAATAACATCAAATGGGAAAAGAACGAAAGTTGGAACGTTGGGTTAGACTTAGGTTTCCTTAATAACCGGTTAACTTGCACACTTGAATACTTCAACCGGAAAACAACTGATATGCTATTGCGCGTACCAACCGTAAGCTCTGCGGGCCTTGATGCTTCACCTATGACAAACGCCGGTGATGTAAAGAACTACGGATTGGAAGCAGATGTAAAATGGCAGGATAACATTGGTAAAGACTGGCGTTACCAGATTGGATTTAATATTTCGTGGATTAAGAATAAAGTTACAAAGCTTGGAACAGGTAACGAACCTGTTTATGGCTCTTATTTAAGAGAAGGAAGTATAGTAGATTATGTTACCAAGACCGCAGTCGGACAACCAATTGGCTCTTTTTTTGGCTATGTTACTGATGGTATTTTTAACTCTGCACAAGAAGTTAAGAAGAGTGCTCAGTATGAAGTAGGAAAGGCCGACTTTGAACAAACCTATCAACCCGGAGATTTCCGTTTTAAAGACTTAAACGGTGACCATAAAATTACAGCAGAAGACAGGACTTATTTAGGCTCACCATTACCTAAGTTTATCTTTGGTATTCCAATAACAGTGGGATATAAGAATTTTGATTTCGCCCTATTTTTCCAGGGACAATCCGGAAACAAAATTTTCAATGTAATGGAATATTATCTTAATAATGCCGCCTGGGGAAATGTGTATGCAGACTTACGAAAGAAGCATTGGGCCGGGCAAATAACCGGACTTGGGCGTGAATATTTTCCCAAACATTTAAACGCTACGATTCCTGACTTGTCTGCAGATGACGTACCACGTAACTTCCGAGCAAGTAATTTCTATATTAAAGACGGTTCCTATATTAGATTAAAGCAAGTACAAGTTACTTATTCCTTCCCTCTTTCGATAATACAAAAGTTAAAAGTCGGCAGTTTGTCACTTTCTTTAACAGGCTATAATCTTTTAACACTGACCAAATACAATGGTTTTGATCCTGAAGTAGGCAGAATGATTGGAACGGAAAATAATAATTTAAATATGGGCGTAGATCATGGAAATTATCCCCAGGCACGTTCTTTCACTTTTGGTATAAAACTCGGATTATAAATAAAGATAAACTATGAATAAAATAATTTATACGGTTGCAGCCATATTCTGTATCCTTGTAACATCCGGATGTACTGACTTCCTCGACAAAAAGGTATTGGCCAATGCAACTGATAAAACCTATTACAATACTCAATACAAGATGCAATCTGCTCTTGATGCAACCTATAATTTATTGCAATCAGATGCATATAATGATCAAGAATGGCGTTTTGGCGAAGCTATGGGAGACAATGTGTTCGGGGTTGATGAAGGACGTACAACACAGATGGGACAATTAGTCAACTTTGTCTTCTCAACATCCAATACATGGATACTTCAACGTTGGCAAATAAATTATAAAGGCATACATCGTGCTAACCAGGTTATTAAAAATATAAATCGCGTTAAGATTTCAACCGATTCATATTCCGCATATGAAGCAATCCGAAACATATACGGACAGGCAAAGTTCTTACGTGCCATGTATTATTTTAATCTTGTAAAAACTTTTGGAGGGGTACCAATTCGTCCTGAAGTTGAATCGGTAGATTCGCTTGTCGTCCCACGCAGCACTAAGGAGGAATGCTATGCTTACATTGAGAAAGATTTACGTGAGGCTGCTATCATGCTCCCATCATCTTACGCAGGGGCATCAGATATGGGAAAGGCCACTCGTGGAGCTGCAGTAGCTCTACTTATGAAAGTATTAATGTATGAAGCTAAGCCAGGCGTACTTTCTGACAAATGGGAGGAGGTTGTAAAGTTGGGTAAGTATATGGTTGATGGTACTCCTATGACTTATGCCGACATGATAAAGTGGAATGGAAATGATGATTGGGAAACAATACGAGAACACCTGTGGTTCAAACCTAAGGCAAAGATAATAGGAAATGCAACTGGCGAGTATGAAGCCCCGAACGATCTGTTGCCTGCAGTCAACAACGTGTATTCATTATCCTACACCGATTATTATGGGAATCCTTTGCATAATGGGGACAAATGGTCCTACTTATTTCAATTTTACAAAGATGGTGAATTCTGCAAAGGTTCTGTATTTGAAATCGTATTTAAGGAAAGTGCAGATGGAACAGAAGGAGACAATAATCAGGGCTATGGTTTAGAATTCTTCGATGTCGGTCAGGTTAAGATGTTCTCACAAGACGAATTGCTTGATAACATATTCTCAACAGGTGACCCACGTCGTGATTTTTGTATTCACCATCAGACCACGACTTTCGATGGCGAGAACTGGCAAGGAGGTGAAGGCAGGTATGTTTCACTTAAATGGTATACTCCTAAGAAAGATAAGCCTAAATATGGTGGAGATAATGGTAAAAACCGTCGTGTCATTCGATTTGTGGAAGTTGTTCTTATGTACGCCGAAGCATTAAACGAATGCGGAGCAAGAGAGGAAGCTTTAACAAATCTCAATAAATGTAAGGCACAGGTAAATACAATAAATGGTAGTTCTAACTTATATAAAGCAGGAGGCTATGGATTCATTCGCGACCAAATTTGGCAAGAGCGTCGTGCGGAACTTGCTTTCGAGTGGGATCGGTATTTTGATTTGGTTCGTACAGGTCAGGTTACAAAGGTTATGCATGCTTTCGGTGCACGTAGAACCAATCGCAGAGGAGCTTTCTTCCGCGAAGGTGTTAACGAACTCTTTCCAATCCCGCAAACAGAAGTTGACGTTTCACATGGTGTCGTAGAACAAAATCCGGGTTATTAACATTAAAGGACATTACAATAATGAACAATATATATAAAATTATTGGGGTACTACTCTCTTTCTCTATATTTGCATGTTCAACCGATGACAATCAAAAGGGACGACTGCCTATTGCATCCATAAAATCAGATGCAGAAAATACTTTTCTCAAGATTAATCAATCTATGACTATTCATTTTACAGGTGTAGCTGATCAGGTTGTCATTTATCCAGGAGACTATGGACACAACTATGCCCTCCGCGACTCAGGCAATACAGGAATTGTCGTCAACAAAGGACTGTTTACCTATTCATATTCGGTTCCGGGGAAATTCCATGTTGTATGTATTGCTTCCACCTACAATACTTATATGGGAGAAAATTTAAGAACAGACACTTGTTCTTTTGATATTACCGTTGTTGATGACGTTACTACCATTGACAAAATTTACTCCAATATCACACCTAACACATACTATGCGACCCCCATAGACGACGAGAACTGGATATTATGTCTGCCCACGAAGCAAGTCTTTAACGGTAGGGATGTTATACTTAATACAACTCGTCAACGTCTTTATTTTGACATTAAGTCAGACTCAACAAAAATATTCGTTGACCTACCTGACAACGAACGAGAATTGTTGGCTAATTACAATAACTTAAACAGCGCACAAAAGACCGATGTCAATAGTTTTATAAATACTACCAGAAAGCGTTATAATTTAAGTAAGTCACATGTTATAACCGTAAGGTCTGATGCCGGAACTATCAAAACAGTGCATTTATATTGCATGATATATCCGGAATTTAGAACTGTTTCCCTCAATGGAATAAACGGCATATTAAAAAGAAACGCATTCGACCAGAGTGCCCAAACTTATGTCTTTACGCTTCCAAAAGGCACAAACATCAGCAACATTCAAATAAATTATACAGTTGATGGTACTGGAGTTCTTGTAGATAATGGGCAAGAAATTCCATCTGGAGCCAATGTAAATCTGACATCCGGTACATTTACAATAATTAGAAAGTCAACTGAAAACGCAAATATCAAAGCCACCTCTAAGGTTAAGTTTGAAATTAATTACATATAATAAGAATTATTTTTTACATTATCAGCATTTCACGTGATATGCAAAAAATATAAGAAAATATAAAACCCAACTACCGTTTCATTAAAATATTAATAATATAATGTATAGGAAAATACTTTTAGTATTGGGACTTCTCTTCTCCTTTTCGCTATTCTCAATGGCATCAAGGCTTGAACCGTATTCAAGTTCACGCATATTTTGGGACACCGCTTCCCGTAGCATTATCTTCCAAAGCGGAGGATATGCACGCGTTATCCAGTTAAAAGATCACAGATTGATGGCTGTTGCAGAAAATAACGGTATAAATATAGCTTTCAGTAATAACATGGGGCGGACGTGGACCAGTCCCATAAAGATAACTAACAACCCAAATAAAATTTCCGAATGTACTCCCGATTTAATACAATTGAAAGACGGAACTATTATTGTTGCATACAATCCCCGACCATCTGAGCCTTATACCGAGGACCGAAAGTTCGGCATTCGCTGCAAAATAAGTACCGACAATGGGGTAAATTGGAGTAATGAGATATTTGTAAACGATGCCTCTCACCTGTTTACTGATGGCTGTTGGGAACCCTCTTTGTTAGAACTACCTTCTGGTGAAGTTCAGATTTACTTTGCTGATGAGGGTTCGTATACTGATTCAGGAGAACAACAAATATCTATGTGTCGTTCTTTTGACAGCGGAAAAACATGGGGACCGGCTCAAAAGGTCGCTTTTCGTAGCAATGCCCGTGACGGAATGCCTTCGGCAATCCTCTTGCATGATCAAAACACGATTGCTTTAGCTTTCGAAGATAACGGTTGGAGTGGAATCGGAGACTTTATACCAACAATAGGGACTTGTCCGCTTTCTATAAACTGGAGTAACTATTGGATTGATGCAACCAATGAAAAGCGATGGAAAGCTATCGACTACACCTATTGTCCGACAGCTTTAGGAGGTGCACCATATCTACGCGTACTCCCATGGGGGGAAACTATTCTTTCTCATCAATCGGCATATGGTACTGGGAAAAGTCAAATGTGGGTATATGTCGGCGATGATAAGGCAAGAAACTTTAAGGCAATGTCTTCTCCTTTCAGTATTGGGAGTAACGACTATGCCCTATGGAATTCTTTAGCAGTAGTGGACACAGGAGTAGTAATTGCCGTAAGTGCCATCAATGGTAGAACTGAAATGATAAAAGGCTACCCTGTGCGGCAATTGGAAGCCCCTTACGGACATCCAGTAATAGACGGGAAGCAAACTCGTGGAGATGGCTATTTCAAACCCAATGCAACTCAAATGATTTTGGGCAGACAACAAGGTACACGTTTTACAAGCGATTTTGCTTATGATGAAGATTCCCTTTACTTTACATCCCGTGTTTCCGATACAACCCCCAACGACTCTCGTGGTTCTTATAGCGATGGAATAAGTTTATTCCTCGATCTGAACTACGCTTCCGATGAATATCCAATAAATGGCATGCGTCGCTTCTTCTTTTGTCCAAATAAAAAATATCAAACATGGCATGGAGACAATACGAAATTAAAATGGATTCGGGATGAGCTGACCGGAATACACATGGAAGTTAAAAGGGCAAATAATCACTATATCATTGAAGCTGCAATCCCATGGAATATTATTGGGGTAGCTCCTACCAATGGTAAGTTAATGCGGGCAAATGTAATGCTTCAAGACTATCGTAATGATGGTAGTTTTGTTACAGAAATGTTACCTGACGCAAAGCGTGATGCTTCCTGGTCATGGATGGATTTTACTTTACTAAAAAAACAAACTTCAAATTATGTAAAAACTATCTCTGATGGCAAAACCTATAATGACATTATTGTTAAAATGGAGGGTAAGGATGTTGAGGTTAAAACCCATCAGGGAATTTCCCATATAGCAGTATTTAGTCCGGAAGGAAAACTTATAGGCCAGAGTAACAAATACCATGCTTCAACTGGTATGTATGAAGGACCTGCGATAATTAGAATAGGTCTTATTGACGGTACTACAATTAATAGAAAAATACTGATTAAAAAATGAGTATTAACAAGGAGAGCTCTTGTATCACTAAAATAGGCGGAAGGATTCTTTGTATACTTCGGTTTACAATTTGGCTGATTCTATTACTATTCTCTAATCACGTAAAATGTTATAATACAGAATTTCGTTTTCGCCACATTACGAGTGAACAAGGGCTTCCTTATCAAGAAGTCGAAGCTTTATTACAAGATTCTAAAGGATACATTTGGATTGGTACACGATGTGGGCTTTCACGCTACGACGGATATTCTTTAACTAATTATTTTCACAGAGACGGACACCCCACATCTCTTGTTAATAACTTTATAAAAAAGCTGTTTATTGACAGCAAACACCGTATCTGGATCTGTACCGAAAATGGCATTTGCCGATACCAGTCTTTAACTGATGATTTTAAATGCTATAAAACTCCTACTCAAGAAGTAAATTCCATTGTCGAGTCGCGAAGTGGCAAGATTATATGTGGTGGTAAACATTTATATGTATACAACGAGCAAAAAGATTGCTTCGAAATTTATCCCTTCCTCGACTTCGGCTTTATCCTTTCCTTAGCAATTGATAAGAACGATAATCTTTTTGTTGCAACCAATACATCCATCTTTCGTTATAATGCAACGATGACAAAGATAACGAAGATACCTTCAAATTACTATTCCGACTTTATCACACGGTCCGACGGCATTATCCCCATGAAGTTCGATTCACAGGGGCGGCTTTGGATTGGCCGCAATGGAAAAGGGGTTATGTATATTGATTTTAACAAAAGAGAGACAAAGATTTTTTCGTCCAATCAAATATCAAGCGGTATTGTACGTGCTATCACAGAAGATAAGAACCACAATATATGGTTAGGTACCGAAAAAGGAATTACGATTATCAAACCTGACGGGAATACAGATACCCTGCTCCATTCGTTCCAAAATCAGAATTGCCTAAGTGATAATGCCATCTATGCCATTTTGTGTGATAATCATAACAACATGTGGGTTGGCTCATATTTTGGCGGTGTTGATTTGCTGTTACGCAGAAACAAAATGCTACAGAGTTTCGAACCTGGCTATACTGAACACAATATAAAGGGGAAAGCGGTCCGTATGATGGTCGAGTTTTCCCCACACCAGTTTTGGATAGCAACAGAAGATGGAGGACTAAACATATTCAATGCAAATAACAGTACATTTTCAGTTTTTAAAGGCATACCAAAATTAGGAACAAATATACACAGCCTTTACCATGACATAAAATCTTCCAAACTTTGGATAGGAACTTTCAGAAATGGCTTATTCTGCTATGACCTGAAAACACATATCTACACTAAATACCTTCCCTCAAACTCTATATTTTACCTTTGCAAACAACACAACGGCAGGCTATGGGCTGCCACTACGCAAGGCCTTTTCTATTACAACCCGTCATCCGACAACTTTGTTGTTTTTGATTATCATCCGTTAAACAATGCTTTTATTTATACGCTTTGTGTAGACAACAAAGACAATCTGTGGGTTGGAACCACCCTGCATGGCATTTTTTGTATCAACAACAAGAACAAGGTAGTTGGCCATTGGTACAAAGAGGCAAAAGGGAATTTTAGAGATAACTATATAACATCTGTTTTTCAAGACAGTAGCGGGACCATATGGATAGGAACCAACAATTATGGAGTGGCTTTTTATGATCTTCGAAAACATATCTTTCGTTTTCTAAACACCAATATTCAATTAACCCAAAGCCCCATATCAAGCATAATACAAGACAACAGAGGGATTTTATGGATTAGTACTGGAAACGGATTATACAGCTACAATAAAAATAAACATCTGCTCATCCGATATACTATCGAAAATGGTTTACCCACCAACCAATTCAACTTCTCCTCATCCTTGCGCTCTACCGATAATCTGTTATTATTTGGTACGGTTAAGGGGGTTGTCATTCTGTCGCCCAGCAAACTAAATAATAGCGGAAGTATACCCGAAGTACATCTTAAAAGTCTCTTTATCAATAACTCCGTTATCAATATAGGTTCTTCTGATTCGCCGTTAGACAGAGAATTGGATGCAATGAACGAATTGCATTTATCCTACGAACAGGCACACAACTTCAGTATTGAATACGGAGTAATCGATCCAAGCAATACCACCAACATCATGTATCAGATATTTGTTGAAGGTATTGACAAGGGGTGGCATAGTATGGGACAAGACCGTTTTTTCGTCGGATATAATATTGCACCAGGAACGTATTACCTCCATGTCAGAGCCTATTATGCCAACGGAAAACTAATTCCAAGCCCGATAAAAACAATAAAGATAGTAGTAGCCCCGCCCTTATGGAGAAGTTTTTGGGCCTGCCTGATTTATCTGGGCCTTTTCTTTCTCTCTTTATACATCTTCTATCGTTATTCCAAAAATCGCTTAAAAGCAGAGAGGGCTGTTCGCCTTGCCAATTTAGAAAAAGAGAAGATAAAAGAAATGGACCAGGTCAAACTCAATTTCTTTACTTCGGTCTCGCATGAATTGAAAACACCGCTCTCACTTATCATGGCCCCTCTGAGAAGTATTGCAAGGAACAAGCTTGATGAAGAATCAAAGAAACATCTGGATACAGCCATAAAGAGTGCACATACACTGGAACTTCTAATCAACGAACTGGTTACTTTCAACAAGGTCGAATCTTCCAACTTCCCCTTTTATCTTCAAAAGGGAAATCCGCTCGAAATGCTTAGGCAGGAAGTTAATTCCTTCAGAATTATTGCGCAGGAAAAACAAATCGAAATAAAGTTCGCAAACGAAGACAATGGAGAGGAAGTATGGTTCTCGCCTTCCTATTTAGAGAGTATCATCGGGAACTTGTTATCAAATGCCCTGAAGTTTACCAACAAAGGCGGTACGGTATTTATAAAAAGTTGCATCATACAAAAAGAGAATGACCCTTATACTTATCTGTCTATAGAAATAAGCGATACGGGTATTGGGATTGCCGCCGATGAAATTGAAAATATATTTGACCGTTTTTACCAAACCAAACGCGGATACAATATAAACTATAAAGGATGGGGAATCGGACTCTCCCTGGTGAAACGTCTTGTAGCTCTTCACAAAGGAAGCATTACCGTAAAAAGCAAAATCAACCAGGGAAGTACCTTTCATATTCTGCTCAACGTATCCAGCCAGGCCTATCCCGGCAAGAACCTGATTAAGGGAGAACAGGAAATCGTTCCCGTAGGTCGCTATCGGCAAAGCTTTATACAAACACTGGTTAATGTTTCACCCGATAAGAACAATATCATCGAATCCGACGACAAACCAACCATCTTAATTGTAGACGACAACAACGACTTACTACAATTCCTGAAAGAACATCTTAGTAAAAACTATAACGTATACGCAACAGAGAATGGTTCGAAAGCTCTCGAAATTATAAAAGAAAACACCGTACAACTTGTCGTGTCAGACATTATGATGCCCGAAATGGACGGAATCGAGTTATGCCATACATTAAAGAGCAATGTACAAACATCACATATTCCTGTCATTCTGCTTACTGCAAAAAACGAACAGGACGATGTCGTAAAAGGATACCAGAGCGGAGCCGAAGCCTATGTTACCAAACCCTTCGACCCCAGTGCTCTGGAATTACAAATTAAGAACATCCTGCAATTAAACAGGTCACGACAGAAAGAAGTTGCCAATGCGGCTAACTCTGATATTGACGCCACATCACTCAGCGGCGTTGACAAGCTATTCATGCACCGCATTAATGATATTATAGAAAAGAACATTGACAACTACAACTTCTCCGTATTAGACGTTACAAAAGAGATGTGTATCAGCAGAAGCCTGCTGCATGTTAAGATGAAAAGCCTTGTTAATATTTCTATGGGCGATTATATCCGCCGGAAACGTATCGACAAGGCCTGCCAGCTGCTCAGGCAAGGGTATAACGTGTCAGAAACTACATACCGCATTGGATTTGCCGATCCCAATTACTTTTCCAAGATATTCAAAAAACACATGGGAATGAGTCCTACCGAATATATTACAAAAAAATAAAAAACTGCCGTAGCTACGATAAAACCTCATTTATCCCTGGCTTTGATTTTTACTATTAACAAGGCTGTAAATGCACAAAACAATTACATTGCCGCCGTCCCCCGCTGCCTTTACGCCTCTCCCCTCGCCCCAACAAAACGTCCCGCGCAGCCATATGGCTAACGCGGGACGCGGAGTAAAGAATTAAAAGTAATAAAGAGTAATCAATATGAAGTAA
>CALIIG010000293.1 GCA_938018155.1 uncultured Prevotella sp. | reverse complement strand
AGGAAAGGGCTAAGGTCACAAAGGTTCCTGTAAAAGATATAGGATTGCCAAAAGGTATAACCATAGGCGGGCTGGTAAGGAACGGTGAAGGTTTGCTGGTTTCGGGTAACACGCAGATACAGGCTGGCGATTCGGTTGTGGTTTTCTGCCATAACGTGAACCTGAAAAAGGTTGAGAAGTTCTTTAATTAATTTATTGTGTACATACATTTGTGATTAATTTCAAGATTATATACAAAATCATGGGTTCGCTTCTGTTTCTCGAAGCCGTACTCATGAGTGCGTGCCTGGCAATGGCTGTCGTTTATGAAGAAGACGACATACCTGCTTTTATATTATCCATACTGGTTACAACCTTTGCCGGCTTTGTCTTCAAACACCTCGGACGCAACTCTGAAAACAGGCTGTCAAGGCGCGACTCGTTCCTGCTTGTCACGCTGGTATGGGTGGTTTTCTCACTGTTTGCTACCATGCCTTTCCTTTTTGGAGGATACCTCAACAACTTTACCGATGCCTATTTTGAGGCTATGTCGGGCTTCACGACAACGGGGGCGACCATTATTGACGATGTGGAGGCACTGCCTCACGGCATTCTTTTCTGGCGTTCGCTGACGCAGTGGGTAGGAGGTTTGGGAATAGTGTTTACCACCGTAGCCCTGCTTCCGTCGGTTGTAAGGGGAAGCACAAAGGTATTTTCGGCCGAAGCCACCGGCCCAATCAAAACGAAATTGCACCCGCGCTTGTCAACAAGTGCACGATGGATATGGGGTGTTTACCTTACCATTACTGTGGCATGTATGTTCTGCTACAAAATATTCGGGATGAATTACTTCGAGGCTGTCAACTACGCTATGTCGAGCACGGCAACGGGTGGCTTCGCCGTCAACAACACAAGTACCGAGTTTTTCCACTCTCCTGCGCTGGAATATACCACCATTTTCTTCTGTTTCATATCGGGAGTAAACTTTACCCTGCTCTATGCTTCGGTGGTAAAAGGCCGGCTTGTCAATCTCTGGAAGGACAACGAATTTAGGTTTTATCTCTGTGTTGTCAGCATTTTTACACTCTTTATCACCTTCGAACTTATCGTACGCAACCACTATCAGGCTGAACATGCGTTCAGGTCGGCACTGTTTCAGGTTGTAAGTTTCATTACAACAACCGGTCTTTTCAACGACAATGCAGCGTTATGGCCCCATGTTACCTGGGTAGTGCTTGCACTTTGCATGTTTACAGGAGCCTGCTCGGGCAGCACAAGCGGAGGAATAAAATGCGTCAGGGGCGTAATGTTGTTTAAGGTTATCAGGAACGAACTTACGCAACGCCTGCATCCCAACGCCGTATTGCCCCTTAAAATCAACGGTGTGAACATCCCTGATTCGCAACGCGTGTCACTGCTTGCCTTCCTCACGGCCTATCTTTTATTATTCCTTCTGATTGCTTTCGCAATGATTTCGGCAGGCATCGACAATACAAACGCAATCACAATATGCCTGAGTTCAATGGGAAATGTTGGCCCGACGCTCGGTATTGAAATCGGCCCGACGATGTCATGGTCCTGTCTTCCCGTCTTCGCCAAATGGATGTGCTCGTTCATGATGCTCGTAGGCCGACTCGAAATATTCACTGTTCTCGTTATTCTCACGCCGGCTTTCTGGACAAAAAATTAAAGATACTACAAGTTTTTACAAATTAATTTATCTATGGGTCCATTTAAATTCAAGCCACTGCTCAAGCAAACTCTATGGGGAGGACAGCGTATTGCGGCATTCAAAAACGTGGAATGTGAGCTCGAAAACATAGGCGAAAGCTGGGAAATATCAGGCGTAGCAGGTAATGAAACCGTTGTTGACGGCGGTCCTTATCATGGTAAAAAGCTCAACGAACTGATGGCAGAATTGAAAGAAAAGCTTGCAGGCAGGGACAACTACAGGCGTTTTGGAAACGAGTTCCCTCTGCTTATCAAGTTTATCGACGCCGCACAGCCCCTCTCCATACAGGTTCATCCCAACGAAGAAATTGCACACAGGCATGGAGAAAAGCACGGCAAGACAGAAATGTGGTATATGATGAAGTCGGACCCCGACGCCAGTCTGCTCGTTGGACTGAAAAAGAAAATCACTCCCGAACAATACAAAACGATGGTTGAAAACGATACCATCGTTGACGTAATTGACCATTATCACGTAAAGGAAGGCGACTGTTTCTTCCTCCCCGCCGGCAGGATACACAGCATTGGAAAGGGCTGTTTCCTGACTGAGATTCAGCAGACAAGCGATGTAACCTACCGCATCTACGACTTCAAACGCCGTGACAAAGATGGAAAACTCCGCCAGTTACATACCCGCAAGGCTGCCGAAAGTATTGACTATACCGTAGAAAACAACTACTCCGTGACGTATGTCCCCGTGAAAAACCAGGGCATTTCGCTGGTCTGGTGCCCCTGTTTCAAAACCATTCTTTACCTGATTGATACACCTCTGGCCATCGATCTGTCGACATTAGACAGCTTCGTCATTACAATCATAACCGCCGGCCGGGGCACATTAACCGACAATGAAGGCCATGTTGAACACGTTCAGGCCGGAAGCACACTCCTTTTCCCCGCCACGACAAGCCGGATAAAGGCCGAAGGCAACCTGAAATTCCTTGTTACCTATGTATAATAAAACAAGGTGCTGCCAATAAACACTCCCCGTACACGGGAAATACAAAAATCACGCCGTGCTGAAACAAGAGTTTGTGAACAAACCTTACGCGTCTGCCTTTTTAACAGCCATTATAATAGTTATAATCATATTTCAAAAAAGATAACAACAAACATGGATAACCTGCCATTCGATTTCGCTTCCGCCCCACCCACATGGGACCTCTGCTTCAACGAACACTGTCCGCACAAGGACACTTGC
>CALIIG010000292.1 GCA_938018155.1 uncultured Prevotella sp. | reverse complement strand
ACTGATCATCTGGCTCTTTCGAGACAAAATGGTATTCCTCTTGGCGATCACTCGCTGAATGACTTCGGTTCTCAGGTAACCGTTGACCTGAATTGGAAAATCAGTAACAACATGAACTGGAACACTCATTTATACGGTTATACTACGTATAAACGCTGTGAAATGGCGTGGGAAAACACATTTACGTTCCATTTCAACAGGTATATTTCTACGAAACTGTTTATTCATCCGCGCTTTGACGACGGCCACCCACGCGATAATAAACTCGGTTACTGGATGTTCAAGGAGTTTGTTTCGTTAGGTTTCTCTTACAGCTTCTAAATAGACAAACTGTTTTATATCGTTATTTGGCTCATGCCTTCCTCCAATTTGGAGGCAGGCATGAGCTTTTTATATCGTTATAGTTCAAACCTTATTTTAGCATTGAACATTCGTCCCGTGAGATAGTTGGGCACAGCAAACTGCTGATTGGTAACATCGGTTATCCAATAGTATGAGTTTACATTGTTAATGCCAAACAAATTCAGGCAGTCAACACCCAACCATATGTTTTTAAAGATGCTCTTACTGTGCCTGTCCTCATTGTTTAATAAGCGGTAATTCATACCTATATCGGCGCGTCTGTAAGCAGGTGCCCGAAAATTGTTACGCTCAATTTCACGGTGAGGTGCCGAAAATGGCAAGCCATCGGCATATGTCAGCTTCAAATTCATGAGCCAACGGTTGGTTCCCGGGAAATAATCGGTGAAATAAAGGTGTAAGGCGTAGCACTGATCGGTTGGCAAAGGAACTGACAAACCGTTGATTTTCATTCTGGTATTCATGAACGACAGCGACAGCCACGAATCGGTTCCCGGTACAAATTCGCCAAACAGTTTCATGTCAACACCTGCCGCATGGCCGCTTGCAACGTTGTCTCCATAGTATGTAACCTTTACGTTATTGACGCTGTAGGGCACCAAATTGCCCAGAATCTTATAATAAATCTCCGTTGTAAGCTTAAAGGGACGCTGCTTCATGTTGAACCTGTAGTCAATACCGGCGATAAGATGCAAGGAACACTGGCTCTTGATTTTGTCGTTAAGTGTGGCATAAGTAATGCCATTGCGTGTGGTAGTATCGCGTAATTCCTTGAAAAAAGGCGACTGATAATACAGTCCGGTTGCAAATCTGAAGCTTAAATTCTGATTGAAAGCCGGTATAATACTTAGCGATACGCGGGGCGACAGTATGCTTTCGCGGTTGAAATTCCAGTGTGCAAACCTCAGCCCGTAGTTTAAAGTGTAGAGCGTCCGTGCACTGTCGGCATCGGTTCCCGACCTGAATCGCCAGGTGTCCTGCAGATAAACCTCCAGACGATTGGCGTTAAGCTCATTGCGTGCACGTAGCGAATAAATCATGTTAAGGTCCTTTCCTGTATGGGGTATGCTGTATCCTGCCGAGTCGCGCATCTCATATTCAGCCGAGTTTTCTTCAATATGTTCTAACTTATATGTTATGGCACCTTCTATATCATGCTGTTTTGCTGTATGGTGTGCCATTAATTTAAAGCTCCCGACGCGTGCTTTCAGATAGTTTCGTGCATGTTGAAAGTAGGTCCCTACACCTAAATTCTCCGATGTCTCTGTTTGTGTAAGCCAGTATTGCCCCTGTATATCATACTTCTCCTGCTCGTTGGTTGAGAACGCCGAGCCAATAAAGGTTACCGATGTAGAATCGCCGAGGTGGCGCGTTATTCCCAACGAGCCGAAGTAAGTGCGAAACAAGTCTTTCTCCTGACCGTCGAAATATACCCTGAACGACTTCACGTTCTCCAGCGTTCCGAAGCGTGTTTCACGGTCGTGCGGGGTGAAATTGTAGTGATTGTCCGATATATTGCCGATGAAATCAACGCTCCATCTGCTGTTCGGGCGGTAGTTAAGATACGTCTGGTAATCAAGAAAGTTAGGCTTATACTCGCCGTTTGTCTCCAACGAACCGAGCAGATAGCGGTTGGTTTTATACCTGATGCCATTGGCCCAGGCCAGTTTTTTATTCGCGAAACCTACGTAACCGCCCGCTCCCAGCAGCGAAGCGTCAGCACTTGCCTCAAAGCGTTTGGGACGCCGGTAGATGATATCGAGTGCCGACGACATTTTGTCGCCATACTTTGCAGCAAATCCTCCTGTTGAAAAACCTATCTTATCAACCATATCGGGATTAATAACCGACAGGCCTTCCTGTTGTCCGCTACGCACAAGAAAAGGGCGAAACACTTCTATATTATTAATATACACCGAGTTTTCATCAAAGTTTCCGCCCCTCACATTGTACTGAGACGACAGCTCTGAGTGAGCAGACACGCCGGCCTGGCTTTGTATAAGCTCTTCGACGGCGTTGCCAGTTGCCGATGGCGATTGCTTAAGCTGCCTGGCTGACAGCTCTTGTGTTTGTCCCGATTGAATTTTTTGCCCTATAACATTCACCTCTCCGAGGGTCCTGGAATCGCTTAAAAGCACCACCTGCAGGGTTTGAGGGCCTTTGGGATGTTGCAGAATGCGTGTCTTTGTGCGATAGCCGAGCATCGAAAATTTGACGACAACCGAATCGGCTGAGCGCAGTAACATCTTGTATTCGCCCTTTAGCGACGTCACCGTTGCCACGCCCTGGCTCAGGCATGACACGCTGGCGAACTCTATCGGATTGTTGTTTTCATCAATAATACGGCCTTTCAGGGTGAATGTTTGTGCTTTGGCTGAAAGGGCCAGAGCTATGAAAAGTGACAGAATTGCTATTCTTTGCTTCATACAACAAATAACGGTGCATGGTCGTTAATATTGTGAACAATAGCTCAAATAGACATGGATATAGTAGTTGCCCTCGATAGTTTTAAGGGCTGTATGACGAGCAGCGAGGCCAATGAGGTCGTAAAGAAGGCCCTTGCAAATGCTCATGGCGATGCAAAATGTGAGGTATTCAACGTAAGCGATGGTGGCGAAGGGTTTCTTCAGGCCATGCACCCCGATGAAATTTATACAAGTTGTGTGCACGATGCCATGATGCGCCCCACACAAGCACAATGGGGTGTAAAGAGCAATTTTGCCATTATCGAGGCAGCTCAGGCAATAGGCCTGGATAAAATTGAGCCTGAACTGCGCAATCCCTTGTTGGCAACCAGTTATGGCGTTGGCGAAATAATGATGGATGCGCTTTCAAAAGGCTTCAGAAACTTTATTGTAGGGCTGGGCGGCAGTGCCGTAAGCGATTGCGGACTGGGCTTAATGAAGTGTTTGAAAACCATGTCTGTTGCACACGATAATGGCAGCATGGTAAATATAGATGACCTTTCATGGCTTCGAGAACTTACGGTTATTCTGGCTTCGGATGTTGACAACCCATTGCTGGGACCGCGTGGAGCAGCCTCCGTTTTTGCGCCACAGAAGGGTGCCGATGCCGATATGGTGAACAAATTGGAACGTCGTGCCTCAACGTTTGCACGCATGGCCGCACAGCATATGGGACATGACATGAGCAACAAACGTGGTGCAGGTGCAGCGGGAGGCCTGGGATATGCTTTCATGCAGTTTATGAACGCATCGGCAGAAAGCGGAGGAGAGCTTGTGATACGAATGTCGGGGATGGACGATGCCATCAGAAAGGCCGGCCTTGTTATAACAGGAGAGGGTAGTGCCGACGCCCAGACGCTGATGGGAAAGCTGCCTGTTGTTGTGCTTCGTCACGCCTTAACAGCAAGGGTTCCCGTTATTTTACTTGCGGGCCGTGTGCATAATAAAGAAGCCCTTATGGCGGCAGGCTTTAGCCGGGTTATTGATATTAATGAGGGATATGCTGTAAACAATGACATGTTGTTAAAGAAAACGGCTGCCTGTCGTCTTGCCATGGCTGTGAAGAAATATGTGTGAGAATTGACGATTTCATCGATGTTTTCTTCATCGGTCACTCTCCGTTATGTGCGTTCATGATGTAATTAATCTCCGTTTATTCCGTAAGGTTACAAACTTTATAACCTGACGTTATTATAATTTAAGCAATATTCTCATTGTTCGACGGCCGTCAGCCGCGCTGCTGACGGCCGTCATACCCATCGTTCGG
>CALIIG010000291.1 GCA_938018155.1 uncultured Prevotella sp. | reverse complement strand
TTGCCTTTTCGTTTTTAGTTGCCATTATTTTTATGTTTTTTTATTATTTCTATGTAGATGGTCGCAAAAGTAATAATTTAAATCTATATATAGAAATTAATTAGTTCCTTTTTTCTTTTTTCATTGCTAAAACAATTAACTTTGCACGAAATGATACTTAAGAAGATTTCAGTAATCAATTATAAGAATATTCGTTCGGTTTCGCTCGATTTCTCTAATAAAATTAATTGTTTTATTGGTGGAAACGGGATGGGAAAGACGAATGTTCTTGATGCTATTTACTATTTATCATTCTGTCACAGCAGTTTCACTAATATTGACAGCCAGGTGATTAATCACGATCAGGACTTCTTTGTATTGGAAGGAAACTTTGTGACTGATGCAGGAAAGGAAGAGAACATTTATGCCGGCATGAAGCGTGGCAGGCATAAACATTTTAAACGTAACGGCAAAGAGTATAAGAAATTCTCCAACCACATCGGACTAATACCCCTTATTTTTATTTCGCCATCGGACAGCAGGCTTATAGATGGTGGCGGAGACGAAAGGCGTAGGCTGATGGATGTGGTTATCTCTCAATATGATAAGAAATATCTTGATGCTTTAATCAGGTATAATAAAGCCTTGCGACAAAGGAACGCTTTGCTTAAATTGGAGGCAGAACCTGATGAATCGCTGATGGGAATATGGGAGCAGGAGATGGCCGAAGCGGGTGAAGAAGTGTTCCAAAGACGCAATGATTTTGTAAAGGAAATTACGCCATTATTCCAGCATATTTACGATGTTGTGTCGGGAGGACATGAGAAAGTAGTGCTCAATTATACGTCACACTGCCAGCGTGGCCCGCTTCTTGAGGTGATTCAACGTGACCGTTTGAAGGACAGGGCGGTGGGATATAGCTTGCATGGCGTTCATAGAGACGACCTTGAAATGCTGATAGAAAACTACCCTATGAAACGAGAGGGCAGCCAGGGGCAGGCAAAGACATTGGTTTTAGCTTTAAAACTGGCTCAGTTTGATTTGTTACGCCGTACTTCTTCAAACACAACTCCATTGCTTTTGCTTGATGATATTTTTGACAAATTGGATGCAAACCGCGTAGAACAGATTGTAAAGTTGGTGTCAGGTGACTGTTACGGTCAGATTTTTATTACAGATACCAATCGCGATCATCTTGATCAGATATTGCGGCATAGCAATAAAGATTATCGCTTATTTAATGTAAATGACGGCGTAATAACTGTACGTTCATCTGAAAATCAGTAAAAATAATTGATATGTTTAAAAGGGAGGTCAAATCAATTAATGATATTCTTCAGCAGTTTTTGCGTGAAGAGGGACTTGAAACGCCTTTGATGCAGAAGCGATTAATAGATGCCTGGGATGGCGTTACAGGAGAAACGGTAGCTAAATACACGCAGGAAAAGTTTATAAAAAGCCAGATTCTTTACGTAAAAATTACGAATCCGGCTCTGCGTCAGGATTTAAGCATGATGCGACAACAGCTTACCCGAAAGTTAAACGCATCAGTAGGTGCATCGGTTATTAGTGATGTAAGAATATATTAATGACTATGAGAGGTCGAAAATAACTCGATTCATTGCTACGTCATGGGCAGAAACAGGGACTTTTTTAACCATTTGAAAAGAGAAACATATACCTATTTTGTAAGCGTTAGGCATTAAATTCAGTTGTCTGTCATAGTATGCTCTTCCATGTCCCAATCGATTTCCATCTGCGTCAAAGGCTACACCAGGTACAATTGCAAGCTCAATATCGTTGTAATTTTTGAATGGACACCCGACGGGTTCGAGTATATGGTAAGCCCCTGATTCAATAAGGTTCTCCTCTCCACGAAATGGAATTAGCTCTAAATGCCTTTCATCTATAACCCTCGGCAAAAGAATGGTTTTCCCTTGTAAGAATAATTGTCTTATAATTTTGTGAGTATCCACTTCATCAGGCATCGAATAGTAAAGAAAAACAGTATTGGCTCTTTGAACTTCCTCGCAATTAAGAAGTTGCCCGTATATTGATTCCGACCAGTTATTTAGTTCTTCCTGTGAACATTTTCTTTTGTATTGCCTGATTTGTTCTCTCAGTATTTTCTTCTGTTCATTAAGGTTTCCCATCGTGAGAATGAAAAAAAACTACACGAGTACTTATGATATATAGTTGTCTGTATTGAATATTGTACTCGTGTAGATTTTGTAATTAATTTGTATTATAATTTTTATCGTAGCATAATGCTGATTTTATCTTCTTGTCTTAGCTCTTGCAGGCTCTTGTCTGTATATTATTGGCTTTGACTTTTGAGGAAAGGCTTTATGATGATTTAGAACGTTTAATGCCACACGTATAACCGGATCGTCGAGATTAAGATATTGTATTAATGCCTGCTCATCGAGCATATTGTAGATAATTCTCGCATCAATGAATTGTTCAAGTAACGAGTGACTCTTTCTGATTAGCAAGTTACGACGTTGTAATCCATGCCTGTCGGCATAGTTTACAAACTGTTCAACCGTGTTCTGTCTTTTAAGATAGTTGGCCAATGCAAGCATGTCTTTAAAGTCTTTCATCTTTTGACGATTGTTGTCAGTGTAAGTAAAGGCAAACTGTAATATCAGCCCATCCATTACAGCTTGCTTGTAATATGATGTCATGTTGGTGGTATCTTCGGGGACAAAGATGTCAGGCGTAATGCCTCCACCGCCATAAACAACACGTCCTATACTGGTATGGTATGCTGGTCCTGTATGTTTTATACTGTCTTGTGAGAAGTATTCGCCGTGTTTAAAGCGCGTAATGAGGTCTTGTGCATATTCAGAGTCTTCACCGTCTGTATACGGTTTTTGAATGCATCTGCCAGAGGGAGTGTAATATCGTGCAATAGTCAATCTGATCATACTTCCATCTGGGAATGGGATTTGCTGCTGTACCAATCCCTTTCCAAACGTTCTGCGTCCAATAATAGTGGCTCTGTCGTTGTCCTGCATGGCACCGGAGAAGATCTCTGCGGACGATGCCGTTCCCTCATTAACCAATACAACGAGAGGCATTGTCTGGTAAGCACCGTGCCCGTCTGAACGATAGTCCTGACGAGGAGAGCGGCGTCCTTTCGTGTATACGATAAGTTTTTTG
>CALIIG010000290.1 GCA_938018155.1 uncultured Prevotella sp. | reverse complement strand
AAAGGTCTACCCTTTCTCTGAAAAAGGTCTACCCTTTCTCTGAAAAAGGTCTACCCTTTCTCTGAAAAAGGTCTACCCTTTCTCTGAAAAAGGTCTACCCTTTCTCTGAAAAAGGTCTACCTTTTTTCGGAAAACCGTCTACCCTTTTTCTGAAAACGGTCAAATCTTTTCTCCGTTCCTGCCGTCTGGTTAAATACAATATACTGACGGGAGGTTTGGTTTTTACAAACATCTGCCTCAAAATTTCACATCATTTTGAACGTTTGCGAAATTTGAAATAGCAGGAAATAGGATAATGGTCAGACGCTTTGATGCTGTTATCCACCTTGCAACGGTACGGGATGAGGTCGGGCGTGCACATCATATTGTCGATACGCACGTAGAACCCTGCCCTGTGGTAGCTTATTCCAGGACCATTTGCCGTCGAAATATAGCAGTCGGTTAGTTTGTTTGCAATCGTACGTCGCACATACGACAGCGGGTTGTCATTGAAATCGCCACACACAATAACAGGCAGCCGGCAATGGTATGAAATGTAGCGTGCCACGGCATCGGCCTGCGGAGCGCGCTTACGCGTCTGCTCACCCAGCTTGCGAACCAGCATCATTGAGGTTTGTTCTGCACAGTCGGTCTTCATGCCGCCTTCAACCATCAACTTAAACCGGTTCTTGTCTTCTGCGCTAAGGTCGGTAGTTTCAAGATGATTGTTGATTACAATTACATCCCTTCCGTGAATGTTTACCTTAAATGCCGTGCTCAGGTTACCCTTTGATTTGATGTCAATACGCTCGCGCGACAGGATGGGAAACTTGCTGTAAATGGCCATATAATTGCCATTATGCCCAACGGTATCGTGATAACGATAAACGGGATTGAGCACAGAATCGATTTTCTCCTGCGCAATTTCAAAGGGAGCTGCCTCCTGAAGGCATACAATGTCGGCGTCCTGCTGCCTAATGTAGTTCAATATCGGATTCGGCCTGCCCTGATCTTCCCATCCCGCAAACAGCCATACATTATACGATAACACTTTAAAGGCACCCCCGGGAGGGTCGGCAGGAACATTAAACGGACAATAGGCCCGTACCGGTCCGTAGCAAACAACAAACCCCAGCAGCGGTATCATGCTGTATTTGGGCTTTACAATAAGCCACAAAACAAGAAAGGCAAGATTAATAAGAAGAAATAATGGAAAAACCAGCCCGATGTTACTGAGCCGCGGAAAGTCAACAGGATTAATGAAACCGGAATACCCGACAAGAAGCATCACCACGACCGAGGCGACATTTGCACCGCCCACCATCTGCAAACCCAACTTCTTTAACTGCCCCGGCATATCCGAATATCCTATTTCCTGCTTTGGTCAAAAAGCGTCTGCTTTTCGTCCCTGCTCAAACTGTCGTACCCGCTTTTGCGAATTTTATCGAGTATCCTGTCTATTTCATCCTGCGAAACTACGCGATTGGATTTTGAAGAAGTGCCGTCTCCGTTATTTCTTGCAGATTGAAACCCTCCAGTATTGCTATCATGGCCCGACGCTCTGCCCGACCTGTTACGATGTTCTTCCCATTTGTTACGCATGTTCCTGAATAAATTCACGCCGTCTTGCATGCCATAATACGCCGACGGGTGACGCTGCCAATATCGTAAAAGGAAGAATCCGAATATTACACCGCCCAGATGTGCCAGGTGTGCCACCTGATCGCCGGGGGCCGAAAGCGTAAGAAACAGCTCAAAGGCAATAGACCCCATCACCATCCACTTGGCCTTAATAGGGATAGGAATAGGAATAATAAACATGCGCTCGTTGGGGAACGTCATGCCAAAGGCAAGCAAAAGAGCATATATTGCACCCGAAGCCCCAACGGTTGTCAGCCCGTTTAATTGCACGGAGAAATGCTCCATTACATCAATTGCCTCCATAAAATTGAGAGATTGCTGCATGGAAAACTCGTGCCACACATAAAAAAACTGAGCCATTTCCTGCATGATTCCAGCACCAATGCCACAGAAAATGTAATAAAAAACGAACCTTTTTGCGCCCCACACCTGCTCCATCACGGCACCAAACATCCAGAGCATAAACATATTCACGATAATATGCTCCCATCCTGCGTGCATAAACATATAAGTAAAAAGCTGATATATGTGGAAATCAGAAGCCATAAAAAAGTGCAGACCAAATACATCATTGAGGTCAACAACTCCTGTCTGGCGCAATACCAGCATGGCAATAAATGCCAGAAAGTTAATGATTAAGAGATTCTTCGTAATGTTGGGTATCCTAAACATATTGTCTTTTCTTCTTGCTGTACGTTTTTAAATGGTGCAAAATTACTAAAAAACTCCATTAATCAGCTATAAAACAGCTCTTTTACCCTCTTTTTTCATTGCATGAAACATTTTTTCTTTTTTTTTGTTTGAATTATGAAACTAATCATATATATTTGTCGCGCAATAGTGTTTGTACTGATTAATTTATTCACTTTAAAGATAAAAAACATGAACAAGACAGAATTAGTAAAGAAAATCGCAGAGAAAGCAGACGTTACAGCAGCAGAGGCAAAGAAAGCTCTTGATGCCACTGTTGAAGCTATTAAGGAAGCCGTTGTTGCCGGAGATAAGGTGCAACTTCTTGGATTTGGTACATTCGCTGTTAAGAATCGTCCTGCTCGTCAGGGTGTAAATCCTTCTACCGGGGCTAAAATTACCATCGCTGCAAAGAAGGTTGTTAAGTTTGCACCGGGTGCAGAATTTGAAGCAAAGGTTAATAAATAATGTAAATACTTTTCGTATTATAAACAAAGCCTTGGAACATGGTTCCAAGGCTTTGTTGTTTTGGTATCATCATAGGGATTTAAAGTGCCACAAATAATAATATTACGACGCGCCTTACTTTCCCATTTCAAACTCGAGCGTGCCTCCCTTCATGATGTCGTCATGAAGAATAAAGTTCTGTTTATAACGCTTACCGTTCAGCTTTACTAACTTGATATAACAGTCGTCCTTGCCTTTCCTGTTGGTTGTAATAACGAAATGTTTGCCATTGGGCAATGTTATGTCTGCCTTGCGCAGCTGCGGCGAGCCAAACTGATAAATACCCGAAGCAGGGTCAACGGGATAAAAGCCCATGGCTGAAAGGATATACCAGCTCGACATCTGTCCGCAATCCTCATTGCCCGAATATCCGTCAATGCGGTTCTTATATTGTTCAGTCATCACCTTATTGGCGTAATACTGTGCCTTTCGGTCTGTACCGGCATAATTATAAAGGTATACACAATGGTGGCTCGGCTCGTTACCGTGCGCATACTGACCAATAAACCCGCTGGCATTACTGTTCTTCGTATCTGCCTGGTTGGTAGAATATGTGAAGAATTTATCCAGCTCGGCTACAAACTTCTTTTTGCCACCTATGAGGTTTATCAGGTCAGGCACGTCCTGTGGCACATACCAACGATACTGCCATGCGTTGGCTTCGGTAAACGGATTGCCTCCATTAGCACCGTATTGCAGCGGGTCAAACGGCTCAATCCATTTGCCATTGCTCAGCTTTCCACGAAAGAAACCTGTGTTTTTATCAAACAAGTTGCGATAATTGCGTGAGCGATGAGCAAAGTATTCATAGTCGGCCGTCTTACCTAAATACCTGGCAAGCCGGGCTACGCAAGCGTCATTATACGCCTCTTCCAGCGTAATCGAAACCGACTGTGTTTGTAAATCCTCGGGATAATAACCGTATTTATCCCATATCTTCCACGGCGAGTTTTCATGTTCACGCGTAGACGTGCCCTTAATGGCGTCGTAAACACGCTCGGCATCAACACCCGGAATCTTCTTCAAAACAGCGTCAACCAATACGGGTATGGCATGATTGCCAATCATACAATAGTTGTCAGTACCCCAGAGTTGCCAGATAGGAAGATAGCCGTACGAGTCATATTGCCGAAGCATACTCTTTACAAAGTCGGCCACACGGTCCTGCTTCAGCAGCGTGTACATCGGATGGCAGGCCCGGAATGTGTCCCAAAGCGAGAACGTACTGTAATGAGCTTCTCCATATTCTGTTCTTCCCGTTGTGTAATTGGCAAACATAAATTCGCCATTAATGTCCGATATGGTATTGGGTTGAATATACGCATGATAAAGCCCCGTGTAGAAAATAGCCTTCTGATCGTCCGTTCCCTCAATACGGATATTGCTTAATTCCTTTTCCCACGCATCAACAGCCTTCTGCCTTACCGCATCAAAGTTCCATGTATCGTTCTCACGCAGGTTCATTCGCGCATTGTCAGCGTTAACCGGCGACAGCGCAACCTTAACCATTAAAGGCTCTGATGAAGGTTCAAAACTGAGGAAACATTTTACGTCTTTGCCGTTGGCCCAGTCGCCGTTATGGTAAATATGGTTATAAGCTTTGAAGATTGTTTCCTTTACGGGACGGTTAAATGTAGCATAGAAATAAACCTTACGCAGTCGCTGCCAGCCGTCAAGAATACGATAGCCGGCCAGTGTGTAAGGGTCGATAAGGCGCAACTGTGCGTCTGAAATATTCTTCGTCCAATGCCCTGCATGGGCCATGTCGAACACAAGATTGTTGGCTTTGCCCGCAGCATACGTGTAGCGGTGCATACCCGTACGCAGCGTGGCCGTCATCTCGGCATTGATACCGTCATCATTCAGCTTCACCTGGTAATAGCCTACACTGGCCTTTTCGTTTGCATGTGAGAAAGTAGAGCTGAAGTCGTCCGTATTGCTCAGCTCGTCCAGACTACGGCTCGACGGCATCACCAGCACGTCGAGCAAATCAACGCAGCCCGTACCGTTCAAATGGGTATGGCTGAAACCGTAAATACGATTGCTGCCGTAGTCGTATCCTGACGGCTCATGGCCCGTAGGCTTGCTCTTTACATCGGGACTGAGCTGCACCAAACCAAAAGGCACACACGCCCCGGGAAAGGTGTTTCCCATCAGGCTGTTCTGGTCAACGGAACCTGTTCCGATAAACGGATTGACATACTTCGTAACACCTTGCCCGTCTTGTGCCGAAACGGCTCCTGACGCAAGAAAGAATGCTGACGCAAGAAAAAAGTTTTTCAATAACATAATCATGATTGTTGTTAGGGTTTTCAGTTTCAGCCGTAAAGTTAGCAAAAGAAAACAGAAATAAAAAGAAAATCGACATTATTGTGAAAAACTCCTCTCCGTACGCCTGCCGCTACATATACGCCCTTCGTCCTCCGTAGCCCCAGCCATTCCCTGCCTGCCATAACCTGGTAACAAACAAAACGTCCCGCGCTGCCTATGTG
>CALIIG010000289.1 GCA_938018155.1 uncultured Prevotella sp. | reverse complement strand
GCCGTCACACCCATTGTTCGACGGTCGCCGTACGCGCTGCTGACGGCCGTCGAACGATGAGCCATGCATCACAAATAACCTGCTTTTATGGTATGTTTATGGTAACAACAAACCATGATGTACTTTGAATTACGAAATAAACCCATTTATATTGTATGGATAAAATAAGGGCATGCTAAAACAAACCATTTAGCATGCCTTTATAAAATACTGGTAATAAGAATATTATATTATTCCATATTTTGTGTGATGTTTAAATCAAACCATCGTTTAATGTTAGTCCATCTTGTCATCAATCATCTCAAAGCCACAGTAAGGCACGAGCACTTTCGGTACGCGGATACCCTCTGGAGTTTGATTATTCTCAATGATGGTAGCAACGATACGTGGCAATGCCAGTGCCGAGCCATTCAGCGTATGGCATAGTTCTATCTTCTTATCGTCGGCATGGCGGTAACGACAGTGCAGACGGTTTGCCTGATAACTCTCAAAGTTTGATACTGAACTTACCTCAAGCCAGCGTTTTTGTGCTGCCGAATAGGTTTCGAAATCAACACAAATGCTCGATGTAAAGCTCATATCGCCACCGCAAAGCAGCAACAAATGGTAGGGAAGTTCGAGCTTTTTAAGCAGCCCTTCTACATGATCGAGCATCTCATGCCATGATGTATACGAGTGTTCAGGGGTGTCAATGCGAACTATTTCAACCTTATCAAACTGGTGTAAACGGTTCAGTCCGCGTACATCCTTACCGTAAGAGCCGGCCTCTCTGCGGAAGCAGGCCGAATAAGCACAACGTTTAACAGGGAGGTCTTTTTCGTCAAGTATCTCGTCTCTGAAAATATTGGTTACCGGAACCTCGGCTGTTGGTATAAGGAAAAGGTTGTCGAGGTTGACATGATACATCTGTCCCTCTTTGTCAGGAAGCTGTCCTGTGCCGTAGCCTGAAGCCTCATTGACAACATAAGGCGGCTGAATTTCGAGATAACCGGCCTTGCGTGCCTCGTCAAGGAAGAAAGCCTCGAGCGCACGTTGCAGCCTGGCCATCTTGCCAATATACACAGGAAAGCCTGCGCCTGTTATCTTAACGCCGAGGTCAAAGTCAACAAGGTTGAACTTTTTCAGCAAGTCCCAGTGGCAGAGTGCATCATCAGGAAGCTCGGGAATAACCCCGCCTTCTTTGATAACAACGTTATTTGATGCGTCCGTTCCTTCAGGAACCTTTTCGTTTGGTATGTTAGGAATATCAAGAAGAACATGTATCATGTCTTCGTTGGCTTTCTCGTTTATCTCCTGTAACGCCTTGTCGGCCGCCTTTAAATCGGCTACTTGCTCTTTAACAGCAGCGGCTTCATCTTTCTTTCCTTCTTTCATCAGGCTGCCAATCTGCCTCGACAGCTGGTTCTGCTGCTGCTTGTTGGCGTCAAGTTTCTGCTGTGCCTCGCGACGAAGCTTGTCATATTCTAAAACTTTCTCTATGGCCTCACGGGCACCTTTGAAGTGTTTCTTTTCAAGACCCTTAATAACACGGTCAGTCTCTTCACTGATGAGTTTAAGTGTAAGCATAAAGCTGTATCTTTAATATAATGGTTTATTTCTCGCAAAGTTACGAATATTATTTCATTTGAAAACAATATATATAGTTTTTGTGTACCTTTGCAGCGGTATGGTTTCGGACGGGTTTGTTTTCCAAACCGTGTTTGACAATCAATTATAATTTTGCGATTAAGTTCTTATATCTCATGACTAAAAAAATTATCTGTACATTATTCTTCATTACCCTTGTTGTTGCAGGTGCTTTTGCACGTCCCCGCGGAACCAGAGTGCCTATGGGCAAGAAGGTTTATCAGTATCGTATTTTTCTTACTGACAAGGATGGGTCACCTTTCACTTTGAAACATCCTGAAGAATTCCTCTCTAAAAGGTCGCTCGAACGTCGTGCACGTCAGGGTATAACAGTTGACGAAACCGACCTTCCTGTATCACCGCGATACCTGACAACATTGTCGAGGATGGGACTTAAAATCATGGGGAAAAGCAAATGGCATAATACAGTTTGGGTTCAATCGGCTACTGACGATGTGGCAACCCGACTTAAAGGGATTAAGTTTGTGAAAGATGTGGTGCGCGTTTATGCTTCGCCTGACAGCTTTTTACAGGCTCCACGCACAGCCCTTAAAGACAGTATGCGCACCGATTCTTTTGCAAAGGGACGATACGGAGAGGCTTATGATCAAATTTCGCAGCTTAATGGTATTCGTCTTCACGAAGCCGGCTTCCGCGGTCAGGGTAAGCTCATAGCCGTGATGGATGGCGGATTTCATAATGCTGACCGTATAAAGGCGTTGCGTTGCGTGCGTATTCGGGCTACGGCCGACTTTGCACCGCGTCGTATTTGTTCAATATACGATGATACTTACCATGGTACAATGGTACTGTCGTGCATGGCTGCCAATAGCCCTGACACCATGATTGGAACTGCTCCCGATGCTGATTTCGTGCTGATTCGTACGGAAGACGGAACTGCTGAAACCCATGCCGAGGAAGATTCGTGGACTGCAGGTGCCGAGTTTGCCGATTCAATTGGTGCTGATATTATCAATGCCTCATTAGGTTATCATAAATTTGACGGCGACTCGACAAGCTATCGTTACCGCGATCTCAACGGCATGACAGCTTTTGTATCTCAAACAGCTTCGATGCTTTCATCAAAAGGTATGATACTTACCAACAGTGCGGGCAACGAAGGTGAGGAGGTTTGGCACAAGATAGGGGTGCCGGCTGATGCCCGTGACATTCTTGCCGTAGGTGCACTGGACCGCAAAGGCATTAACACATGGTTCTCAAGTGTAGGCCCTTCCCAGGACGGGAGAGTGAAACCAGACGTATGTGCCATGGGCGGACAAACGACAGTGATTGACGGTAGCGGCAGTATGACAAAGGCAAACGGTACGTCTTTTGCGTCGCCCGTGATGTGCGGCATGGTAGCCAGCCTTTGGTCGGCATTGCCAAACCTTAGTGCAAAGCAAATCATGAGCCTTATCCGACACAGCGGTGACCGTTATAACTATCCCGATAATGTATTTGGATATGGCATCCCTGACATGTGGAAGGCTTATGAAATGGGGAAGAGTGAGTAGGATTTCTGACTTTAAGCCAGCTACATTATAATCAATGTTTATAAAACAGCAGGCAATATTTTTAATTATTACCTCGATAATAAATTTTATTAGACGGAATAAATTAAGGAATACGACAATTTATTATTTCAACAATATAATAATGTATATCAGTTGATATCATTCTGACCGTAACCTAAACATTGGCATAAATAATTTGCGGGAGGGTGAAATCTTTAAACAGATTCACCACTCCCGCAAGTAGTTATAAGCAGTTAAATGCTAATCGAGGGCTCATAAGTTGAATTCGTATTGGAAAGAATATCAAATTATTTTTGTACTTTCCCGTCCCATTTACCTTCCATAGCCAGTTTGATTTGCATGAGAAGGTCCTTGTAATGTGTTCGTGTATCGGCATCTGCAGGATGTGCCGCGAGTAGCATACTCCTTATTTTTTGTAACGCAGCCAGACAATACGGACGCTGTTCATCTATTAAAGTGATGCGCCATGCCTTTACAAGGTCATTGATTGTGCGCCTTTGGAGAGTTTTAGTCCATAAGTTCACCTTCGTTTTGCTTGTAGTTGAACTGAAGATATAGCCAACAAGGTCGTTAACATACTCCATGGGTTTGTAGCTTCCTGGCGCATAGCTATGCTTGCTGATAAGGTTAAAGGTCATGGCAGATGTAAGGTCATCGATAACGTTACAGCCAATAATAAGAATAAAATTCTCCGGAACACGAATCAGACGATGTATATAAGCTGGACTGATAAGCCAGGCAGGCTCTTTGAACAAGTTCTTATTGAGCCATGCCAAAGCCCGTCGTTGTGTAGCGCGATCAACAGGAGTGTATACGGCTCCTTGCTCTTCAGAACTTTTATAATTGTGGTACATGCCACCGATATAGCTGCGTACATGATTGCAATAACGTGCGAACTGATCGCGAAGGTCCTCGTATGCAGTCAGAAGATTGACGTCCATGTCGCCCTCTTCATAGTTCCATTCCGGTAGTTTGTTGATTTCGCGCTTAAGGTTCATGATGCCATAATCGCTGGCTTTCATAGCATCGTTGCCCAAATCCTCACTTTGAGCTCTTGGGTCATTGTCGCTACCTTCGCCCCCAAACCAGTATTTTTGTCCTTTCTTTAATTGTGCAATGGTGAGCTTGTTTAGTATAAGCCGCTCTTCTTCTTCAGTTTTGGCATCAGGAAAATAGCGGTATCCCCAGTTAATGGCCCATTTGTCATAGTCGTTGATGCGCGGAAAGATACCTGCTTCACCAATATTATCTTCAGGCTGTGCAACATAATTGAATCGTGCATAGTCCATGATAGACGCCGTATGCCCGTACTTTTCTACCCACGCTTTGTTGCGAAGACTGTCAACGGGTGTTGCCCACGATGCACCTTTATTATGTCGTAAGCCAAGTGTATGGCCAATTTCGTGCGAGCTTACAAAACGAATGAGCTGCCCCATCAGCTCATCATCAAACTTCGGTTTGCGGGCACGGGCATCAATCATGCCCGCCTGAATTTGGTACCAACCATGTAAAAGGCTCATCACATTGTGATACCAGCCTACATGACTTTCAATAATCTCACCCGAACGAGGGTCACTAACATGAGGCCCATAAGCGTTGGGAATATCGCTTGCCAAATATCGGATAACGCTGTAACGTGCATCTTCAAGGCTCATCGTTGAATCGTTAGGCCATTCGCGTGCTTCAATGGCATTTTTAAAACCTGCTGTTTCAAAAGCCTTATTCCAATCGTTTACACCCATTATAAGATATTTGCGCCACTGTTGGGGGGTAGCCGGGTCAATATAAAAAACGATAGGTTTGACAGGTTCTACCAGTTCGCCACGCTTATAAGCCTCTACATCTTTCGGAACAAGACGCCAGCGTGTAATGACCTTGCGCCGTTTTACGTCTTGTTGATGGTCATTAAACTCCGCAAATTCTTCCGTAAAATAGCCAACGCGCGGGTCAAAGTAGCGGGCACGCATAGGTTCACGCGGAAGCAGGACGAAAGAAGTATTCGTTCTTAAAGTTACGTTGCCTGCCATACGAGCCGCAGGAAGTTTGCTTGTTGATTTGGCAGAGAAAGTTTTTGTGGTAACAATTTCGGTATTGATAGGGTAGGTATGTATATAATTAATGTAAGAAAGATCGCGCTGAATAGAACTTAACCCCATGCGTTCCCTGGCTGCACTGTTTAGCGAAAAGACATTTTGATCGCCATTAAACCAGCTTGTTACATCAATACTATAAAGTAAAGCACCATCCTGACTTTTGATAGTTGAGTCAATTTTCACCGAAGCCATAATGGGATCTTCAGTAGAATTGAGGACGGCTCTGTAGATAGCATCGGTAGAATCAGCACGGACATCATACATTTTATCACGCAGAAGCATTTGCTTGCCATTCTTTTCAAAATAGAGAACTTGCTCATTGGCAAGCTCGCCACCATACAATCCCGCATCAACAGGTGTGGAAACGTAACGCGTAGTAACCATAAAGAGACGGCCCAAAAGCGAATCGGGAATTTGGAAATAATACTTGTCTTTCCAGTGCTGCACGTTAAAAAGCCCCTCACGGGCAGGTGTCCGCACCTCTTTCTTTACGGGAGGTATCGCCTTTTTCTTTTTAGCACCAGCCGGCATAGCAGCCATAAGACTGAGTGAGAGACCAAGAACTAAGGTTCTGTTCATAATAAGATGGAAAATGATTAGATTAAATGAATATATATTTGCAAAGGTAGTGCTTTTTCTTTATTTTTGCAGAGATAACATCCATAAACCTGTAAAAATGAATATTGAGCAAGTCAGAGCCTATGCTCTCGCCCTGCCGGGCACGACAGAAGACATGCCTTACGGGCCCGATTGCGTGGTTTTCCGTATTGAAGGCAAGATATATCTGCATATTGCCCTGGAGTCTTCCGAGCCAAGATGCGCCGTAAAGCTCGACCCTGTCGTCGGTGCAGAACTTCGCAAACGTGAGGACGGCGTGCGCCCTGCGTACCACATGAACAAGGTTCACTGGAACGACCTCTATCTCAACAGCCTTGGTGACGGTATGGTTACGGAACTTATCCATCAATCATATAATTTAGTAATATCAAATTTACCTAAGCATATAAGAATTAAATTGGGGAAAATGAAATAAGTATTTTGTTTATTAATCCTTATTTCCTTATATTTTTTCGTGTAATTTGTGGAGAAATCATTTAATTATTATAATTTAACAGTTATATTCTTTCATCACGAAACAATTGTAATAAAATTATTGCATTACAGGGATTGCGTTGTAAGGATTCTGAGTCCATTTTGTAGTAGTTGTAAAATATTGTTGTAATCTCGTCTAAATTACGCGGCAATATTACTACATTTTTTCCGTGATATAATCTACTTTGTTTCAATTGGTTGTATTGATCATGTTTGTTTGTCGTCAATAATTGATTCCCTTTTTAGTTGAAATAAAGTAAAGAACTATCTTAATACCTTATATATTAGGCTTTTATTCAAATGTACACCATTCATGATAATTTTATATTACATAAAGTTTGAAAGAAAAAATATTTAGGTTATTAAATGAATAGCTTTTGCATTTTATCGCTGAATTTAATAGAAAAAATCAGATTAAATATTTGCTTTTTCGCTAAAAAGATATTACATTTGCAAAGTAGGCATTAGTATACTAATATTAGTGAACGTAAGGTTCAATTTAATTCTATAGGCATATGGTAAAGTATAATATTACTACTAAGAGTGAGAAAGAGGCTGCATACAGGTCTCTTGTCAGCCCAGGTTTAATGGATGAGTTAGAAGAGAAGATCAATAACATCATCATTATCCAAAAAAAGTTTAAGGACAAGAATTATTCTGCTAAGCAATTAGCTGAAGATTTGAATACCAATACGCGTTATATCTCTGCAGTTGTAAATGTCAGGTTTCATGTAAACTACACATCTTATGTCAATAAATTCAGGATACAGGAGGCAATGTCTTTATTAGTGGACAGGCGTTACCGGGATTTGAACATGGAGGATATATCGGATATGGTAGGGTTCTCTAACAGACAGTCGTTCTATGCCTCATTTTATAAAATTAATGGTATTACGCCACGAGAGTATCGAATGAAGCATCTTAAAAACCATCCGGCTCTTACTGAGAAGACAAAAAAACGAGGACAAAAGAGCGTAGCAAAAGTTTGCATTGGAGATGCACTCGCAGTGGCTGAATAATTAACAAAAATGAATGAAAAAAGTTTTGTTTATGCTGATGAAAAGTTCGCTGACATACAAATGCTCCGCTATAGATTGGAGAACTTTGAAAGCCTGACAATACAACAAAAGAAATATATCTTTTATTTATCAAAAGCAACTTTGGTCGGTCGTGATATCACAACCGACCAAAATGGTTTCTATAATATTGATATTAGAAAAAGCCTTGAGGCGTTGTTGAAAAATAATCATGTAGATAAAGCCTCATCCAATTTTGAGGCGATGAAAATTTATCTAAAAAGAGTATGGTTCTCCAATGGAATTTATCACCATTATGGATGTGATAAATTTGTTCCCGAATTTACTGAAGAGTGGTTTAGACGAGAAATTAAGAATGTTAATCCAGAATCTCTTCCAATTAAAAGATATAATAACTGTGTAGATAAACTTTTGGATACCATCTGTCCGATTATTTTTAATCCCAAATTAAAATCAAAGCGAGTTAACCAAGCTAAAGGAGACGACTTAATTGTTACGTCGGCGTGCAATTTCTACAAAAATATTACTCAACAGGAAGCCGAGTCTTTTTATAAACAAATGCGGGGAAAAGGGAAGGGCGACAAGCAACCTTCCTGGGGATTAAATTCTCGTTTAGTTAAAATAGGAGGAGAAGTAAAAGAGGAAGCCTATTCTGCGAATGGCACTTATGCACCAGTTATAAGGCACATAGTGTGTTGGTTAAAGAAAGCAAGCGAAGTAGCAGAAAACAATCAACAAAAAAAAGTTATTAAACTTCTCATATCTTATTATGAAACGGGCGATTTAAAACTCTTTGATCAATATAATATAGAATGGCTGAAGGAACAAGAAGGAACAGTTGATTTTATCAATGGTTTTATCGAAGTATATGGTGATCCACTTGGATTGAAAGGCACCTGGGAAGGACTTGTTGAATATAAGGATGAAGCTGCAACCCGTAGAACTCGAATGATTTCAGACCATGCGCAATGGTTTGAAGACCATTCCCCTGTTGATAATCGTTTCAAGAAGAAGTGCGTTAAGGGTGTTACAGCCAACGTTATTTGTGCAGCAATGTTAGGAGGCGATGAATATCCCTCAACGGCTATTGGAATAAATTTACCAAATGCAGATTGGATTCGTGCAGAATATGGCTCAAAGAGCGTTACTATTGGCAATCTAACAGATGCGTATAATAGAATAGCTCAGGGTAATGGTTTTTATCAAGAGTTTGTTATTGACGAAGCAACTAACCTACTGATAGACGAATATGGAAGTCTATGTGACAATCTTCATACAGACCTTCATGAATGTCTGGGGCATGGTAGCGGACAGTTATTACGAGGAGTTTCAGCTGATTCATTAAAGACATATTCAAGTACAATTGAAGAGGCGCGTGCAGACCTATTCGCACTTTATTATTTAGCAGATCAAAAACTTGTTGGGTTAGGTTTAGTTCCCAATAATGAAGCTCATAAAAGTCAGTATTATTCGTATATCATGAATGGTGCTATTACTCAACTTGTACGTATTAAACCAGGACACCAGATAGAAGAGGCTCACATGCGTAATAGAGCATTAATAGCCCGATGGTGCCTTACACATGGGCATGGAATTGTTGAATTAGTAGAGCATAACAACAAGAGCTTTATCAATATTCTAAATTATCCTGCATTGAGAAACCTGTTTGCACAACTTCTTGCAGAGATCCAGCGAATTAAGAGTGAGGGAGACTATGATTCAGCACGGAGGTTAGTGGAAAAATATGGTGTAGCAATAGACAAGGATCTACACCACGAAGTACTTACCCGTTATGCCAAACTTAATATTGCACCATATAA
>CALIIG010000288.1 GCA_938018155.1 uncultured Prevotella sp. | reverse complement strand
GTGCTGGCAACGGTTTCTCTGTGTTTATTGCACGATAGGGTTACGAGCAATAACTGGCTTAGCAGGCCGTATGCAATGGCTTTCATTGGCGTTACTTCCCTTTTGGTTATGCTTTGTTTGGCGCCAGGGTGGGCGCTGCCGATGTTTATTTGGATGCTTCGCCAAAGAGCAGCTTGTAGTCTCTTTCGGCAGCCGGGCGCGTCCACGCTTCGGGAATAAGTTTCCAGTTGTTGTTTGGCTGAGGGTCCATAACGCCAGCCTTGCGAATTTCTTGTGCAAGATAGTAGCGTTGGTCGCGTTCGGAACGCCAGATAATGCGACTTTCGAGGCTGTCTTTCGGTATACCCGCACCGCGTGTAAGCAGTTCACCGCCGCCGTTACCGCGGTAACTGTTCACCGCTACTTTATACCATGTCTTCTCATTAAAGGGTTTACCGTTGCTCATTCTTAAAATGGTTACCTTTTGTCCTGCTGGTTTCGTAACGTCAACAGTATAGTCAATGCCGGCCGCAGAATCGAAATTGAACGAAAAATTCTTAAAGCCCATGCGCTGTGCATCGCCATATGTGCGGCGGTTGAGCAGCAAAAGATGGTCGGCGGGCGACGTCATGGTGTTCATCCACAGGTCATAACTCATCTCCAGGTGCCTGCGAACCTCTTCGCCCGTAAGGCGCATTACATAGAGTTGGTTTTCATATTTGTAGAGGTTAAACATGTCGCTCATGTATATTGGCCCTGCCTTGATGGTAGCATTAAACTGCAACGGCGCGTTGAAGGCGATGTCGGCCCCCGTCATTTTCAGCTCCAGGTTCAGAATAAGGTCGTTGAAAGCCGAGCTGCCGAAATAGCAATCGCGCGAGCTTATGGCGTGTTTGAACTCGCCAATCTTCTCGTTTGTAAAAGCGTCTACCTTATTGATATAGGGCTTGAAGTGGGTCATGTAAGCCTCATCAACGGGTTCTTGCGTAATGTCCTGCAGGTTGCCGTTGATGCTTGTCACCGTCCATTTGCCCTTTTCCCGGGTTAATTGTATGGTGGCATCGCTTATGGTTATGGCGTTATTGGCCGGATCGAGACAAAGAACCTTTTGTCCTTCCGTGTTGATAACGGTGTCGTTGTGACGTGTATGGTCGTGTCCGAAGAGCACAATATTGAAGCCTGGCACCTCGCGTGCAACGTTTTCGGAGGCGTCTTCCATATAATCAGGCGTGGTGATTCCGCCGTGAGCACCCGAGTGGAACAGGCCAATGACAACGTCGGCACGCTCTTTTTTCTTTAGAACAGGCATCCAGTAGCGGGCTGTTTTCACCATATCGTCGAAACGTAAACCACGCCAAATATCTTTCGAAAGCCAGTTGGGGATAGCGGGTGTAAGCATACCGAGCACGGCAATACGTATGCCCTGGCGAACAAAAATAGTGTAAGGCTTAAGGTATGGCAGCCCCGTTGCTTCGTCAATAACGTTTGCCCCCAGCACGGGACAAGCCACTTCGCGACGCCATTTGTCGTAAACCTTGTGACCTGGCTCCACATCATGGTTGCCGATGGTTACGGCATCATACTTCAAATAGTTAACAACCTGTGCGGCAATATTGGTATCTGTGGTGTCGATAAAGTTGGAAAAGTAACTGATTGGCTGGCCCTGGAGAATGTCTCCATTGTCTAAAAGCAGCAGGTTACTGCCATATTTACCACGCAAACGCGAAACGTAGCTGCTTACTCTGGCCAGCGAACCTGCCTTCGGTTTGCGGTTAATGGCATCGTATGGGAAGAAAGAGCCGTGCACATCACTGGTTTGAAGTATTCGCAATTCGACGGTTTTGTTACGTGCCGACATGGTTGAAGTGCCCATCATAGCCAGTAAACATGCTATGATAGCGGTTATTTTTTTGTTCATTATCATGATTAAATATTTTTGGTTTCGAAAGAAAGGGGAGAAGGTAACTACAATTTTGTAGTTTGTTTCTTTACCCGTTCGCTGTTCTTATTGACAAAATCTTTCCACGATCCGTAGTGACGGGCATCGGTTGCAGGGGCTGAAAGTTGCAGGAAATGGCAGTAGGCAGCTCCTAAAGCGTCTGTAGCGTCCATGAATTTTGGCATGTCCTGGTCGGCGATGTGAAGCAAGCGCTGGAGCATTCCTGCCACCTGGGCCTTTGAAGCAGTGCCTTGTCCGGTGATGGCCATTTTGATTTTCAGGGGGGCATACTCGTGAATGGGAATGTCATGATGTATGGCAGCCGCAATGGCTACGCCCTGCGCACGACCCAATTTCAGCATCGATTGGATGTTTTTGCCAAAGAATGGTGCCTCGACAGCCATTTCGTCGGGCAGGTATTCGTCAATAATTCCAGTGACACGCTCAAATATTCGTCCGAGCTTTAAATAGGGATCACCCATCTTTCGCAGGTCAATTACACCCATTGCACGCATGGAAGCCTTGTTGCCCGTGACAACAATCACGCCATATCCCATTACGTTTGTGCCGGGATCTAT
The DNA here is from genome assembly GCA_938018155.1 of uncultured Prevotella sp. Taxonomy (GTDB): domain Bacteria; phylum Bacteroidota; class Bacteroidia; order Bacteroidales; family Bacteroidaceae; genus Prevotella. The sequence continues at coordinate 648 of CALIIG010000288.1, read as the reverse complement.
GCCAAGAATAATCTTCTCTGTTGGTTTTTTCCTGATGGGCATTTGCTGGAAGATAGAAAGTTTACGATGTTTTATAAGAGGCTTACTTCCTGTTTTAAAAAGAAACGATTCGCTTTTTAAAACGAGTTAACTTGCTTTTTTAAGCGGGTTAACGGTCTAAATAGGGGTTCGTTGCAACCTCATCGCCTATTGTTGTCGGCTCGCCGTGCCCGGGATAAACCCGTGTTGAGTCGGGCAACTGGCAAATATGGCGCAGACTTTGTATCATTTCGAACATTGAACCACCGGGTAAATCAGTACGCCCTATGCTGCCTTTGAAAAGCGTATCGCCAGAAAAGCAGAGGCCTTCGCTCTCACAATAAAAGATAACACTGCCCTTTGAGTGGCCGGGTGCTTCAATAATTGTAAATGAATGGTTGCCAAATTTGATGTCGTCACCATCCTTAAGATATTTGCCTGCGGGTACAAAGTTGCTGGCAGTAAGCGATAATTGCAACAGACTTTGCGCCTGCCCGGGTAACGATTGCATCAGCTTTTTGTCGCCTTCATGCACTTGTGGTTTGAGCTTCCAGGCATGAAATACGAACGAATCGCCCAGATGGTGGTCGAGATGACCGTGTGTTCCCAACAGTACAACAGGCTTTAGCT
>CALIIG010000287.1 GCA_938018155.1 uncultured Prevotella sp. | reverse complement strand
TGAATTATCATAGTAAGCAGTCTTAAAGCAGTTGATTTCCGATAAATTACCGCAGTACTTTTTCTCTATGCACTTGATTTGAGGCAAAACACCCCGGATGAAAAGCCTCGGAAGAAGGTCGGGGGATGTCCGCCGAGGGCTGATCGGCTGAGGCCATTATCTATACGTATAGTGCGGGACGGCGGCGAGGGCCAGCAGGCGCGGCTATCTTTGCGGCATGAGTCAGCCACTTGCAGAACGATTGAGACCGAAGACGCTCGATGAGTACATCGGGCAACGCCACCTGACGGGGCCCACGGCGGCGCTCCGCCGCATGATCGAGGCCGGACGTGTGCCGTCATTCATCCTTTGGGGGCCGCCCGGGGTGGGCAAAACGACGCTTGCGCGCATCGTGGCGTCGCGGCTGGAGGCGCCGTTTTATACCCTGAGCGCCGTCAGCTCGGGGGTGAAGGAGGTGCGCGAGGTGATCGACCGGGCGCGTAACCAGCCGCTGTTTCGCACGGGGACGGTCGCGCCCATCCTCTTCATCGACGAGATACACCGCTTCAGCAAGTCGCAACAGGATTCGCTGCTGAATGCCGTCGAGACGGGCGTGGTGACGCTCATCGGGGCCACGACGGAGAACCCCTCGTTCGAGGTGATCCGTCCGCTGCTTTCGCGCTGTCAGGTCTATGTCTTGAAGCCGTTGGAAGAGGAAGACCTGCTGACGCTCATCCGTCGGGCGGTCAGCGAGGACGTGGTGCTGCGTGAGCGAACGATCGAGGTGAAGGAGACCGACGCGCTGGTGCGCTACTCCGGTGGGGACGCGCGAAAGCTGCTCAACATCCTCGACCTGGTCATCGCGGCCGAGCCTGAGGGGCCGATCGAGATCACGGATCGGAAGGTCGTGGAGCGTTTGCAGGAGAACCCCGCGGCCTACGATAAGGGCGGCGAGATGCATTACGACATTATTTCAGCCTTTATCAAGAGCATCCGCGGGTCGGATCCCGATGCTGCCCTTTATTGGATGGCGAGGATGATAGAGGGTGGCGAAGACCCGCAGTTTATTGCAAGACGCCTCGTTATCAGTGCGGCCGAAGATATAGGTCTGGCTAATCCCAATGCCTTGCTGCTGGCCAATGCGGCTTTTGACGCTGTAATGAAGATAGGATGGCCCGAAGGACGCATTCCCTTGGCCGAAGCAACGGTGTATCTTGCCACCAGCCCCAAAAGCAATTCGGCCTATTATGGTATTGACGCTGCGCTTGAAGAGGTGAAGAAAAGCGGCAACCAGCCTGTCCCTTTACATTTACGCAATGCGCCGACGGCATTGATGTCGCAGCTGGGTTATCATGACGGTTACAAATATCCACACGATTATCCCGATCATTTTGCACCGCAACAGTATATGCCCGATGAGCTTCAGCATGTGCGATTATGGCATGCACAGCATACGTCTGCCGAAGAAAAACTTTATCAGCGCATGCTGAACTGCTGGGGCGAAAGGTATAAAGACGAAAATAAAGAATAATTTTAAACCATATAATATTGCAGAATATGAAAATTGTTGTATTGGACGGGTACGCTGCCAACCCCAATGACTTGTCATGGGAAGCCCTTAAAGATTTTGGCGAGCTTACTGTATACGACCGCACTCCGGCCGCTGATTTGATTAAACGTGCAAAGGATGCTGACATGCTTCTTACAAACAAGTGCCGGCTGAAGGAAGAGGAGCTGAGCCAGTTACCTTGTTTAAAATATATCGGTGAGCTGGCAACGGGTTACAATAATATTGATATTGAATATGCACACAGCCGTGGAATAGTGGTAAGCAACATACCATCGTACAGTACCGACAGTGTGGTGCAGATGACGTTTGCCCATATTTTCAATATCACCAACCAGGTTTCGCACTATGCTTCTGAGGTCAGGGCCGGCCAATGGAGCCGTAATGCCGACTTCTGTTATTGGGATACGCCGTTGCGTGAACTGGCCGGACGCACGCTCGGTATTGTGGGATTGGGCCATATCGGCATGCGTGTGGCACAGGTTGCACACGGTTTGGGAATGGACGTTTTTGCCCTGACCTCGAAGGAAAAAGACCAGTTGCCCGCAGGTGTACAAAAGACAACGCTCGAAGGACTGATGAGTGTGTCGGGCATTCTCACGCTTCACTGCCCGCTTTCGCCCGATACTTATCACCTCATAAACGAAGAACGCCTAGCCATGATGCACGAGGGGGCTGTACTTATCAATACAAGTCGTGGTGCTCTTGTTGACGAAAAGGCCGTGGCCGATGCCCTTGCTTCGGGCCATTTGCTGGCTTATGGTGCCGACGTCATGTCGAAAGAACCGCCCCTTGCCGACAATCCTCTCCTGTCACAACCCCATGCTTATATCACCCCTCACATTGCATGGGCAACGTTCGAAGCCCGCCAGCGACTGATGAAAATTGCCGTTGAGAACGTAAAGACTTTTGTTGAGGGACAGCCACAAAACGCAATATAATGCTGTATACCGACCCCGTTATCGTGCACCATGCGCAGCAAATCATCGAAATTCTGGGCACGCTGGCCTTTGCTATTTCTGGCATCCGGCAGGCTGCCTTTAAGCATTACGACTGGTTTGGCGGCTTTGTGTGCGGCTTTGCCGTTGCCATTGGTGGAGGAACGCTGCGCGATGTCATGCTCGGTGTGATACCGTTCTGGATGACGTCGCCCATGTACATTCTGTGTACGTTGCTTGCGCAGGCCATCGTTATTTTGTTTTCGCGTTACATGAAGCGGCTTGATAACACGTGGTTTGTATTTGATACCCTGGGTCTGGCACTGTTTACGATTGCCGGTATACAGAAATCGCTTCAGTGCGGACACCCGTTTTGGATAGCCATTATTATGGGCTGTATAACAGGTGCTGCCGGTGGCGTTATACGCGATGTGCTTTTAAACCGTCCGCCAGTTATATTTTCCAAGGAAATTTACGCTATGGCCAGCATTGCCGGAGGCTTGCTTTACTGGGCATTATTTATGTTGCATGTAAATATTGCCATCACGGTAATTGCGAGTTTCCTGCTTGTAGTTGTCATTCGGTTTCTGGCCGTACGATACCATATTTCTCTCCCTGTGCTGCGGTAACGTCACAATTGTAATACCTGTGCAGCGTATGTCCTGTATCGTTACGATACGGGGCATTTTTAATTACGTTTTTAAGGTCACTGTCCGGCGGCCGTCAGCAGCGCGTACGGCGGCCGTCAAATAATGGGTGTGACGGCCGTCAACAGCACTGCTGACGGCCGTCGGACGATGGGCATTACACCACAATTGTTTTGCCATTATATGATAATATGAAATGCAATTTATGGTAAACTTATTGATAATAAGGTGTATATCCAATACTGGATAATGCTTTTGTACTGACAATAATTTTTGTATTTTGTATCTGAATTGTTTTTAAGTTTGTTACCCGATACTTATGTTTGCGGTTGAAAAAACTTTTGGCATCATGAAGAATAAGGCACTATCTTTGTTCCAGTCGCTTTTTTTTAGTAACTTTGCAGTGTATAGCACGATAGCTTAAGGTTTAGGAAACAAAAATCATTATATAATGAAGATTTCATATAAATGGCTTAAGGAATACGTCGATTTTGACCTGACGCCACAAGAAACTGCCAATGCGCTTACGTCAACGGGGCTGGAAGTGGATGCCCTTGACGAAGTACAAGCTATAAAAGGCGGTTTAAAGGGTTTGTTTGTAGGCAAGGTTCTTACTTGCGAAGCGCACCCGAACAGCGACCACCTGCATGTAACAACGGTTGATTTAGGTAAGGGTGAGCCTCAGCAAATTGTGTGTGGGGCACCTAATGTGGCTGCAGGGCAGAAGGTAATAGTGGCTGATTTGGGATGCGTTCTGTATGACGGCGACAAAGAGTTTGTCATTAAGAAGAGCAAACTGCGTGGTGTTGAGAGCTTCGGTATGATTTGTGCTGAAGACGAAATTGGCGTAGGAACAGCGCATGATGGCATTATTGTGCTTCCCGATACAGCTATTCCGGGAACACCTGCTGCTGAATATTATCACCTTGAAAGCGATTGGGTAATCGACATTGATATTACGGCGAATCGTGCCGATGCGCTAAGCCATTATGGTGTAGCCCGCGATTTGTATGCCTGGCTGGTTCAGCGTGGTTATAAAACCAGTCTGCACCGTCCTGATTGCTCGGCTTTTCATGTCGATAATGAGAGCTTGCCCATTGATGTTGAAATTGAAAACCACAAGGCTTGCAAGCGATATGCCTGTGTAAGCATAACGGGTTGTGACATAAAGGACAGTCCTGAGTGGCTTCAGGATAAACTTAATGCAATTGGCTTGCGCCCGATTAATAATATTGTTGACATCACAAACTACGTGATGATGGCCTATGGACAGCCCATGCATTGCTTTGATGCGGACATGGTTAAGGGTCATAAGATAGTGGTTCGCACACAGCCTGAAGGAACAAAATTTATTACATTGGATGGCGTTGAGCACGTATTGGGCACACACGACTTAAGTATTTGTAATGCCGAAGAGCCGATGTGTATTGCAGGTATCTTTGGCGGGAAAGGGTCAGGAACCTATGAAACTACGAAAAATGTAGTGCTCGAGTCGGCCTGTTTCGACCCTACATGGATTAGAAAAAGTGCCCGTCGTCATGGCTTAAGTACCGATTCGAGTTTCCGTTTCGAGCGCGGTATTGACCCCAACGGCACTATTTATGCGCTGAAACAAGCTGCAATTTTGTGTCAGCAGCTTGCAGGGGGTAAGGTAAGCATGCAGATTCGTGACGTGTATCCGGAGCCGTTACCCGATTTTGACGTTAATTTGAAATACGAATATTGCGACCGTTTAATTGGCAAGAAACTGGGAGCTGATACCATTAAGAGCATTGTTACATCGCTTGAAATGAAGATTAAGCACGAAGATGCAGAGGGATTGGAACTTCATGTGCCCGCATACCGTGTAGATGTACAGCGTCCGTGCGATGTGGTTGAAGATGTATTGCGCATTTACGGCTACAATAACGTTGAAATTCCAACACAGCTTAAGTCGTCGCTGACGGTGCAGAACAGTCAGGATTGCGAGCACAAGATAGAAAGTGTAATAAGCGAACAGCTTGTGGGCTGCGGCTTTAACGAGATACTTAACAACTCACTGACCAAGTCGGCATACTATGATCATGACGAGCTTAACGCCTTTCCGTGGGCTAATACCGTCAGGGTGATGAACCCGTTGAGCGCTGATTTGGGCGTGATGCGGCAGACAATGGTGTTCGGTGGCCTCGAATCGCTGGCACGAAACATCAATCGTAAGCGCGTCAATCTGAAGTTCTTCGAAATGGGCAACGTGTATCATTATGCGCCGGAAAAGGACGATCACGATGCGTCTATCCGTGCCTAATCGCAGGAAAGCCGCCTTGCGCTGTGGATAACAGGCAAGCGCGTGCAGGGCAGTTGGGCACACGCTGACGAA
>CALIIG010000286.1 GCA_938018155.1 uncultured Prevotella sp. | reverse complement strand
CTTCTGAATGGAAAAGACGGTCGGCCTCTTTCGGACGCTTGGAAGGAAACTTCACGGCATCAGCCGGGCAGCAAAGCCCTTTTTCCAAAGCCGTACAGTTGATACTTGCGGCATCGCCAGACTGTGCCTGTAATGCCATGAGGGTAGCTAGTAGTGTGGAAATATAGGTAATCTTTCTCATACGTTATGATTGGTTTTTTATTTATTGTTGTTCAGTATAACTTAAAGGTCATGGACTTCTATGCGTGACTTCCTTCCGACCGGTATTTTCCCATCGGCTTTGGAAGAGCAGGTTTCCCTCATCAGATATAGTACATCGGTTTCTGGTTTTTTGCGGCAGGCTGTTTTCTTCCGGTCCATAGATTGAAAGCGTAAGGGGTCTCAACACGACTGGTGTTTGCCAACGGTACCATCGGTGCCGGGCATCAGCACACCGGCAGGAGGCCAGCTTCATCCCCGTCACAGCTTCATCTACTCAGTGCGAATGACCGGTTGATACGGAGGGCGTTTATCGGGCAGCAGTAGTCCTTATCCAAATTCATTGATGCAATCGACGACTTTCCGACAGTCTTCATCGCTCATTGCAGGATTGCAGGGCAAGGACAATTCCTGCCTGTGCAGGGCTTCCGTGACCGGATAGTGCAGACCGTTCCATTCCTGATAGGCCTGTTGCCGGTGAGGGGGGATGGGATAATGAATCATTGTGCCTATACCCTTGTCGGCAAGAGCCTGCTGAAGCTCGTCGCGACGAGCGCAAAGGACAGGGAAAATGTGGTAATTGCATGACAAATCATTATGTCCTGATTTACGCCATACGTCCTTTCCTGGGAGCGACAGCCCTGCCATATCGAGCTGAGAATAATAGTAAGAAGCAATGTTTCTGCGACGGGCATTTTCACTATCTACGTATTTCAGCTTTACAGAAAGCACAGCTGCCTGAAGCTCATCGATACGACTGTTTCGTCCTTTATACGGGAAGACATACTTTTTACCGGAGCCGTAATTGCCCAAAGCTCTTACAAAGTCGGCCAGTTCCGGGTTATTGGTTGTTACTGCACCTGCGTCACCCAACGCCCCAAGGTTCTTGCCCGGATAAAACGAGTGGGCAGACGCGTCGCCTAAAGCCCCAGTTCGATGACTTGTTACGCCTCTATGGTTATTCGGTGCTTTTATAAGTTTATCTTCATGGTGTAAAGAAGACGATAAATGTGCATCGTTCCACAAACACCCTACCGATTGTGCATTATCCCCAATCAACAACAAATGATGTTGTTTACAGAGGTCAGAGATATGCGACGTCATAGCACAACGGCCGTACATGTGCACTAAAAGTATAGCCTTTGTACGAGGCGTTATAGCCCGTTCTATCAGTTTGTCGTTTATTTCCAAGTTTTCAGGCTGCGGTTCTACAAGCACAGGGGTAAGTCTGTTTTCTGTAATTGACAGTATTGAAGCGATGTAAGCATTGGCAGGCACTATAATTTCATCGCCAAAATGCAATATACCCATTTCGAGATAAGCACGAAAAATCAAAGTCAGGGCATCGAGTCCGTTTCCACATCCCACGCAGAAACGGGTACCAATATAGCTGGCATATTGTGCCTCAAAGCCCTTGGTGGCGTCACCTTTGAGGTACCAGCCGCTGTCTATTACGCGATTAGCTGCGGCCTTTATTTCGTCGGTGTGCTGCGCTGTAATTTTTTTTAGCGATAAATAATCTATCATAAGTTGACGAAAAACAATGTATTCTACCCGAAAAGGCTATACCTTACAGGCCCCATTCGTAAGTATCGTACACCACTGCACGCCCTCCGAAGCCTTCCTTAAAACCAATCAGACCCTCGTTTATGACACTACATCCCTGTTCAGTAGAGCTGCCAAGATCGAGGTAAGCGTAATCAGGATAATCCTCGCACATAATTTTGTCGTAGATAATCTCCATAGCACCTGATGCCATTCCTTCGTCATTACCCGAACTATACTGCGCATGCACAACTTGTTGAGACAGATAAATGGTTACTCCCCCGACAATATGGCTGTCCTTATAGGCGTTATATTGGATAATATTTTGTGGGAAATTTGACTGTAACAACTGCATCTCAGCCAATGTGTGTACAGGTTTCGACTGGTAACGCTGATGTAAATGTTCTTCCAAAACAGGCCAAAACTCAGCAATATCAGCACCACGCTGTACCGAAATGCCGTTTAAATGTGCCTTTTTCAGCTGACGAAGATGGTTTCTCCGCCATTTTAAATGCTGCTGAATAAAGATGGTTGTACCAATGTTTCTTGTATAAAGTTTTGCCCCGCACTTCCAAAAAAGAGCATATAAATCTTCTTCTGACGGCATCTGATGGTATATCCAGGGGATGGCTTTATACAGTACACGTTTGAACCCTTTAAGGCGCAAGTAATCGCCAAGCTCCTCAAAAAGATGGCAGGTTTCAACGGCAGTAACATGCCTGTCCATGATAAGTCCGCCATAAGTAAGACCGAAATGAGAATAGAAAACATCGTCTGAACAATGCGCCGGCAACAGAGAATGGAGCTTACCATTCTTGTAAAACATAAGACTATAATCATGAAACCGATCAGAATGATAATCCATGTAATTGCGATAAAACAAGAAAGTAGCGTTTCGGGCCTTGCTCACGTATTCGTCCCACGCTGCTTTGTCATGAAGAGAATATCGTTTAATTTCAAACATGTAAACGTTTATTGATGTCGTTTTTTCTTAGTTCCTCTTATATCATCAAGAAAAACATCATAGTTTCGTATGTAATCGTCTTCAGCAAAATAATCTTCAGCAAGTACCAAACAAACGGCTCCTGAAGAGAAATCTTCAAGTGTTCGCCATACTCCGGCCTCAACAAGCAAAGCCTGATAAGGGCGGTTAAGAAGATAAGTACGACGTATTTCCCCATCGGTAAGAGCAACTGTGAAAGAACCGCTCGCCGCAACGATCAGTTCACGACATTGCTTATGTGCGTGCCCCCCACGGTGTTCGCCGGCCGGAATATCGTAAGTCCAATATACTCTACGTATTTCGAAAGGGATGCTTTTCAGCTGTTCGGCTACTGTTAGATTACCACGAGGGTCAGCTATTCGGGGTAAATCGATGATTTTTCCCAACATAAAGATTGATACTAAACTTCTATATTGATTTATTAAAACATGCTTTCACGAATGCCCGTCAGACAACATGGTATTTACCTTTTCATGTAAGGGTCGGTACCTAACACGGTTTTTGCCAACCGCTTAGCTTTGTCGCGCAGCGAATCCATATTGCAATTGACATCGTCATAACACAATACTACGCCCATCCGTCGCCCCACATGTGCTTCCGTCTTACCAAAGATTCGAACGCGAGCACGGTCTTCACTGCATACATCTGCTAAATTATAATTTAAAGATTCATGGCTTTCGACAGGCGATAAAACCACAGCAGACGCACCGCTATGCTCAAGATGAATGGCAGGAATAGCCAGACCCATGACAGCACGAAAATGTAATTCAAATTCATTGAGGTTGGTACAGTGACTCAATGTAACCATACCTGTATCGTGAGGGCGCGGACTAAGTTCAGAGAAAATAACCTCACCTTTCTTCGTTAAGAAAAATTCAACACCCCATATACCATATCCTGTAAGTGCTTTTGTTACCTGATCGGCCATATATTGTGCCGACTTTAATGCTTCTTCAGATAATTTATATGGCATCCAGCTTTCGCGATAATCGCCTCCACGCTGAACATGACCAATGGGTGGACAAAAGATTGTCGGGCCGTTCTTCTGCGTAACGGTAAGCAAAGTAAACTCAGACTCGAAGTCGATAAACTCTTCTATAATTACTTCCTTTACATCACCTCGTCCCTCTTCCATAGCTTCGTGGAACGCATGCTGAAGTTCTTCATTATTATAAACATAACTCTGACCATGCCCCGACGACGACATCAATGGCTTAACGACACATGGAAAACCAATTTCGTCGGCAGCACGCTTAAACTCCTCATACGTTTTTGCGTAGAAATATTTGGCTGTTCGCAACCCTAATTCGTGCGCGGCAAGGTCACGAATAGCGCGCCGATTCATGGTATAATTCACCGCACGCGCAGACGGTGTTACCTGAATGCCCACTTTTTCAAAGTCGAAGAGACGCTCGGTACGGATAGCTTCAATTTCGGGAACGATAATATCAGGATGATATTTTTCAATAGCATTTGACAGAGCCTCGCCATCAAGCATGGAGAAAACATCATACTCGTCGGCAACCTGCATAGCCGGAGCATTGGCATAACGGTCGCATGCTATTACATACTGGCCGGCACGCTTGGCAGCAATCGTAAATTCCTTTCCCAGTTCACCTGAACCTAATAATAGAATTCTTTTCATAAATCTCGGGCTTTGATATTTAATCAGGGTTGCATTTTATATTAATGAATACAAAACGCCTTAGGTCTGATTATTTGTTAATCGTTTTTTTATCATAGGTGATAATCGTTCCCATAACATCTGCCATTCAGGAGTGATAGACAATTTGTGAATATCTTTATGTACAATTTCCAGTATGGCAGCTGTTGTTATGTGATACTTATCAGCAAGAGCCGACAAAGACATACGACGATAATCCGATATTCCATAGGCCGATGCTATAATATCTTTATCTAATTCCCCAAGCATCGTCAGCAGAATATCTATATTTGCTTTGTCGCTCTCGCTGAAAAGGAGCCGGGATTGGCTCATCAGTTGTAAATAATTACTTAACTGTTGAGAAAGTTTGTCCATGCCGTTTATCTCCGTACATCATGCTATAATACTTCTGATAATCGCCTGATGTAACTTCCTCTATCCAATGCTGGTTGGCAAGATTCCATTTAATGGTTTTAACAATACCCTCTGCAAACTTCGTCTCCGGGTACCATCCTAATTCCTTTGTAATCTTAGACGGATCAATAGCATAGCGTACATCATGACCGAGACGGTCGGCAACGTGCTCAATTAAACTATTATTAATCCAGCTAATATCAATGTCGCCATTAGCATCGTGTACCTGTTTTTTAAGTACCTTACGTAATTCTTTGTCTTCGGACATCATATCATGAATAGTCTTAATGGTAAGTTTTACAATGTCGATATTCTTCATTTCATTATGCCCGCCAACGTTATAAACCTCACCTTCACGACCTTCGCGCACTACAAGATCGATAGCTTTACAATGATCTTCCACGTATAACCAGTCGCGAACGTTTAATCCTTCCCCATAAACAGGCAGCTTTTTACCCGACAATATGTTATTAATGATTAATGGTATGAGCTTTTCAGGGAAATGGTACGGACCATAATTATTAGAACAACGTGTAATTGTTACTGGCATATGATAGGTATCACGGTAGGCCTGTACAAAAAGATCGGCACTGGTTTTACTCGCAGAATAAGGACTGTGTGGACATAAAGGCGTAAGCTCCGTGAAATAGCCTTCAGCCCCCAGTGAGCCATAAACCTCGTCAGTAGACACTTGATGGTATCTCTTTCCAGCCTTCCATACAGGGTATCCTTGTGTATCTTTGCCTGTTACCCATGCACGACGCGCTGCATCCATAAGGTTTTGAGTTCCTAAAATGTTTACACTAAGAAAGAGTTGCGGGTCTTCAATAGAACGGTCAACATGACTTTCTGCTGCAAAATTAACCACATAGTCGATGTCATTTTCTGCAAATAACTTGTCA